>CAZALW010000244.1:0-5516 GCA_964485705.1 uncultured Thiotrichaceae bacterium | reverse complement strand
GCTGCTTTTTCAATATTTTCGTCTGACATAGTCTGTACCCGGTGTTGTTTAGGAGCCTGTCCGAGAATAGAGAGCTTACTGAAAACCCCATAAAGGTCATAATCTGAGCATATTGAAATCGTTAAATAGCACAACTATTCCGTCCTTTGGTTCGTAAACGGTGCATCCATGCACCATTACTCGCCTCATTCAATAAACTCACCTTATAATCTTTCTGTGATTTTCGCTACAGCGTCTATTCTCGGACAGCCTCCTAATGGATTATTTGATTTGTGGTGACATTTAGTCGACCTCGGGTAAAACTAAAGGTCTGACCTTGTAGCCGGATGGCTTAGCGGTCTGCGTCTTATTATATAATAATAAACTGATAAATAAAAACCCCCTAACATTGAGAGCGGGAAGGCGGGCAGTACACCTGTATAATGCCTGTTTAATAAAACTCAATGAGTGAACAAAATGGTCAGTATTGGACAGATTGTCGAATTAGAAGTCATTAAAGCCGTAGAATTCGGTTTTTATTTAGATGCTAAAGAGCTTGGCGAAGTGCTGTTGCCAGCTAAATATGCGCCGCCTGATTTAGTGACAGGCGATACTATCGAAGTTTTTCTTTACCTCGATTCTGCAGGCCGACCGGTAGCAACCAACCAGCAACCCAAAGCTGTAGTCGGTGAATTTGCCTATTTACAGGTTGTTGATACCTCAGCTGTTGGTGCCTTCATGGACTGGGGGCTGGATAAAGATGTATTAGTACCGTTTGCAGAGCAGCATAGACCGATGGAGCAGGGGCATTTTTATTTAGTGCATATATACATCGGCATAGATGGCCGCATTGTTGCCTCATCTAAACTTGATAAGTTCCTGGATGATGAAAAGCCACATCATTTTAAACCGCAGCAGGCAGTTAATCTGATTATTGCTAATACTACTGAGCTGGGTTACAAAGCCATTATTAACCATAGCCATTGGGGCGTGTTGTACAAAAATGAAGTGCATCAGCGTCTAAGTTTTGGCCAGAGTAAAAAAGGCTTTATTAAACATATTCGCCCTGATGGGAAAATTGATTTAAGCCTGCAAGGTGGTCAGGAAACACGTGATAAATACGCCAAAATTATTTTGAATTATTTAAAAAAACAAAATGGTTTTGCGCCAGTGCATGACAAGTCTGATCCGCAGCTAATTTCAGATTTGTTTGGCATGAGTAAAGGTGCCTTTAAAAAAGCGATTGGTGGCCTGTACAAACAAAAAATTATTCGTATTGAAAAGGACGGTATTCATTTGTTGAAGAGTTAATCCGAGCACGCTTAGGGGGGGGGGCATCTCTATGTGTAGAGTTTTACTTGACCACAACAACTGCGCTCAAGGCGGGCGAATTTTGAGTCCTTCCTGTGTCAGGATGCTTATCGCCTAAAATTTATGCCGCTTTTTTTCTGAATTGAGAAAAATCCTGTCTGCTGCTTGCCTGCCTGTTTTTTATTTCATTATTCCTGGCTCCTACGCTGCGCCCTTTGCGGCAAAATCCTTCATCAGGAAATTTAAATGATTTTTTATGAATTAAATACAGATGCACGTTAAGTTTATTATATTGCTGTCGATACATTAGCATATAAGCATATAAGAGCGTAAAAATTTGACCCAGGAAATATGGCGATTGTCCGTTTTTATATCTCTGTTTACTTTTTATTTATTTTTTTAGCAAACATTGGCTTCTATTGAGGAAAACCATGAAATTTTTATCAAACGTCAAACTCAGAACCAAGCTAATTCTGATGATTTTGGTGCCATTTACGGTACTAATCTACTTCTCTGCGGATACTCTGTTGGAAAAAAGCAATGAGAAGCAGGAGATGGCGAGACTGGGAGAGCTTAGCAAACTCGCCACCACGCTCAGCATCCTGATCCATGAAACCCAGAAAGAGCGAGGAGCCAGTGCTGGTTTTACCGGAAGTGGTGGTGAAAAATTTGTAGAAACGCTACCTAAACAGCGTCAATTAACCGATGAAAAAAGAGAGCTGTTAAACAAAAAACTACAAGGTTTTGATGCATCTGCTTACGGCAAAAAGTTTGAGAAAAGGCTTTCATTACTGCTAAGTGATCTTAAGCAACTGGATAGCAAACGTAGCCAGGTAAGTAAACTCTCTCTGAGTTTGCCTGACGTTGTTAAATGGTACACCGGTCTGAACAAAAAAATATTGTCAGTGATAGAACAGATGCCACATAGTACCTCAAATGCAAAGCTGGTGACCAAAATCACCGCCTATGTAAACTACCTTCAGGCCAAGGAGCGTGTAGGCATTGAGCGAGCGGTGCTTAGTGCCACCTTTGGGGCTGACCAGTTTGCCCCCGGCATGCACAGGAAATTGATCGAACTGGTGTCAACACAAAATAACTTTATCCATGTTTTTAATGTGATGGCGCAGGAAGCAGATAAAAAGTTCTATAAAGAGGCAATGAAACATGAGTCCGTTGCCGTTGTTAAAGCTATGCGCAACATTGCCTTTGAGAAGGCTGCCACTGGTGGATTTAATATTGATGCAGAACACTGGTTTAAAACCATTACCACCATGATCAACCAATTTAAAAAGGTCGATGACCATCTGGCTCAGGGTATCTTGCAGCACTCGCAACAGTTACATGTTGAGGCCGTTAATCTGTTCTGGTTTTTCGCAATAATCGTACTGCTCACCCTGGTCGCTACCCCCTGGATTGGCTATATCATATTGTCCACAATGACGCGCTCAGTAAGCCAGGTGAACAATGTAATGGTAAAAATAGCAACAGAGAGCGATTTCTCCCTCCGAGTTAGCACAGACTCAAAAGACGAAATCGGCGAGATGTCCCGTTCACTCAACACCCTCCTTGGCAACCTGCAAAATACCATCGCTGAAGCAAACACAGTTGTAGGTGATATAGCCAGAGGTGTTTTTACCAGCCGTATTGAGACTGATCTGAAAGGTGATCTCAATATTTTAAAACAGGGAATAAACAGTTCAGCAGACAGTGTAAGCGTTACCATGGGCGAGTTGGATAGAGTCATGCAGGCGATGAATGACGGTGATTTTTCAGTGCAAATGGATGTAAAAGTAAAAGTAGAAGGAGAGTTCCGTAAACTGGTTGATCACACCATGAGCACCATGAATGCGATGAACGCCACTATTAATGCCATTAGCAAGGTAATGGAAAATATGGAACAGGGTCAGTTTAAGCAACGGGTAGAGGTGGAAGCACGTGGTGATTTATTGCGCATGAAAAACACCGTTAATGGCTCAATGGATACACTCGAATCAGCGATGAAAGAGATTATTCAGGTAATCACATCGCAGGCACAAGGTGACTTCACTAAGAGGATAGAAGCTGAATATAATGGTGTCTTCGCTGAACTCAAAGATGATGTTATCACTACCACCAAACGCCTGACCGAGGTGCTGGGCAGCATCAACAACAATACCAATAGCAGTGCTAGTACCGCATCACAGGTTAACAGTGCGGCAAGTGACCTGGGTGATGGCGCATCGCAGCAGGCAGCATCACTGGAAGAAATTTCCTCCTCAATGGAGCAAATGTCAGCCAATATACGCCAGAGTGCCGATAATTCCAGCCAGACCGAGCAGATTGCACAAAAGGCCGCAATTGATGCCGAAGAAAGTGGTCAGACAGTGATACAGGCGGTCAGTGCAATGAAAGACATTGCTGGCAAAATCTCAATTATTGAAGAGATTGCCAGACAGACCAACTTATTGGCACTTAATGCGGCAATTGAAGCCGCGCGTGCCGGTGAACACGGCAAAGGTTTTGCCGTAGTGGCATCTGAAGTGCGCAAACTGGCTGAACGCAGCCAGGTAGCCGCTGCCGAGATTGGCGGCCTGTCTGGTAGTACCGTTGTACTGGCCGAACAGGCGGGAGAAAAATTACTCAAACTGGTGCCGGATATTCAAAAAACAGCCGAGCTGGTACAGGAAATCAGTGTTGCATCCAGAGAACAGGATGTTGGCTCAAATGAAATCAATACTGCATTGCAACAGCTGGATCAAGTGGTACAACGATCAGCCGCTTCAGCAGAAGAGCTGGCGGGTTCTGCACAGGAGCTATCTGCTCAGGTAGGTAATCAGCATGAAGCGATGCGCTTTTTTACCCTGGCGACAACGTCTTCGAAAAATACCGCAAACAAACAGGAGGCAGGTGTGACTGCTTCGTTGAAAAATGCCGGGCAGGGAGACAGAGACCTGCGCTCGGCAGAAACAAGATTGCGAAGCATACCTAAGCAAGCTGACGTTCATGGTGCAAAAACAGAAGGGTTTGAGTACGACATGGATCAAGCTGATGGCGGCTTTGTGAAATACTAAGCCTTGTTCTCTCGTTCCCGCGCTCCTGCGTCACTGCTATTGACTTAAGAGTTAAATCATATTTAATTCAATTACTTGCGTAGCTCCACGTAACTTATCAATAACCCGTGGCAATAATCAAACTGAACCTTAAATTCGCTGGCTTTGCGGGAGCAGTGCCACACGGATGTGGCGTTAACGAACCAAAGGATGGACTAAAGTCCCGCTTCCAAAAGCGCTTTAATCGGATGTGGGGCTTTAGTCCCGCCTTTGCGCCACGGGTTATTAAGAAGCTATCAATGACAAGGCTAAAGCCCCATTTCCGGTAGCATTAAACGGCATAAATATCATAACTTACTGGCATTGGGGGCAGAGTAAAATTTACTTCAATTTATCGACTGAATAACAATCATTGTCTATCTTTGTTATTGTGCTATAGTGTGGATATGTCTTTGATTGGGGTAAGTAATGAATATTTCTTTAACAACGGAACTAGAAAATTATGTTTCAATTCAGGTGAAATCCGGGTTTTATAACTCAGCAAGTGAGGTTATCCGTGAGGCACTTAGAAACCAGATAAAGCAGTCTATGTCAGATCAATTGAAGCAGCGATTGTTAATTAGTCGTCAATTGGTAAAAAGTGGGGAAACGCTTTTGGCTGATAGTGCTTATTTTGAAAATAAAAGAGAGGGTGTGCGCCAAAAGTACAGGGAAGTTAACAAATAGATATGCCATATCAGGTTTATTTTAGCAAACAGGCTGATGAGGATATAGATGATATTCTTGATTTTATTGCTCAAGATAATGTTGAAAATGCCATTCATTTTATTGATAAGTTGCAGCAACGCATAGAAACAATGCTGAGTATTGCCCCTCATGGTGGCTTATCTTGTGGGGATGCGAAATATTTCTCATTTGAGAACTATATTATTGTTTACGATATAGATGATGCCCACCAAGCTGTTTATGTACACATGATCTCAGAAGGTCACAGGAAGTGGCAGGCGGTTTTCCTGGAGCGGATTAATTCAACTGAAAATTAAACTATTTCTTGTTCGTATGCTTGAGCGCGATAGTTACTCATTTGTTCTCGTTCCCACGCTCCTGCGTGGTAACGCATATCTGGGCTCAACATCGTTAACAGCTTATAACCACAGACTACAAGTTTTAAGAATTGATAAAACGATGGTGCTTTTT
>CAZALW010000243.1:0-5516 GCA_964485705.1 uncultured Thiotrichaceae bacterium | reverse complement strand
GTAGCGGCGTGACGGGTTTGAGCATTTTATTAGTTTTTATGTTGTAAGTTAGAAGTTGTAGGTCTTAAGTCTTAAGTCTTAAGTCTTAAATTCATTGTAAAAACAACTGTAATTTTATCAAGCAGTTTTTGCTTTTAACTTAAGACTTACAACTTACAAACTTAAAACTCATTACTCATAACTGCTTTTTAAAATCGCGCAACTGCTCACGCTCACGCTTACCAGGTTTACGCCTTGGCACTGGTCTTGTGGCTGAAGCCAGTTTCTTTATTTCATGTTCCTGCTTGCGTTTTAGCTGACTTTGCTCAGACTCCTCAAAAGTTAAACTGGCTTCTTTAGCTGGCCTGCGTGTTTTGTTAATTGCTTTTATGGTTATTTCATATAAATCATAGTTTTTTTGAATAGATAAAACATCACCTGCTTTAACCAGTCGACCAGCTTTAACGCGCTGCCCGTTTAAATGCACTTTGCCGCCATTTACAGCATCGCTGGCCAAGGATCGGGTTTTAAAAAATCGAGAAGTCCACAACCACTTGTCAATTCTGATAGTTTCAGTGTTCATGGCAATAGAGCCTGCTACTCTGTCATCTCGACCGGAGAGGGAGAGATCTTATACCACAGAAGCTTAAGATCTCTCCCTCCGGTCGAGATGACAGACGGCATTTTTGGGTATTCACTGTTCATTATTCACTATTCACTGATTATATTAGCAGTACCACAGCCACTATCCCTAACAACCACCACCAAATACTGCTTTCCTCTTCTGCTTCTTTAATATTTGCTGCTAGCACAGGTTTAACCACATCATGTTTAATCACACCCGGTTTGATTTTTACTTTTCTGGGCATCGCTTTTGGCAATGGCACAGAAACAGCCTCTCCTTTTGCGATGACTTCACGCCCCGCTTCATTGTACACATCAACCAGACCGTTGATGACTTCCAGATAAAGCCCATCATCTACATCAATGGTACCGCCACAACCTTTGGACTGAAATACTCGCAAGGCATACTCTGTGCCGCGTATACCGATACTGGCCAGCGGTGTTTTTAACTGGTAAACATCTTTTGTCAGTTTCCCTATCTTTCCGCTAACTGTTTTCAAACTGCCCTGTAATAAATTCAGGATAGTTTTACGATGACTGACATTTAATGCATATTTTTCAATCACCATAATACTGAAACAGCGCAAATCCAGTATAGCTTCATCAATCATACGAAGACGAACTAAACCATTTTCTCCTGTAATAACCTTATCACCTAAAAAAACCGGGGTGCCATTGGTTAATTTTCTCGATACATTCCTTTTATCAACCGCCAGCACGCTGCCGCTACTTTTTACCACAACCCCTACCTGTTGTTTTTTTACTGGCTTTATTGGCACAGCACGCAGCACCGTTTTTTGCGGGAGAGTCAAACGCACATCGGCTTTCATCCTTGTTGGATCGTTATTAATAAATGCGTGTGGATTTTGTCGCACGATATCACTGCTTAGTTTCGGCCACCGTTTTACCTGATTTGGGTATAAGCGTTTTACGATGTTGTGTAGTGTCTGCCCTTTTTGCACATGCAGATATCGAGTATCAGCATTGAATTCTTTTTTGGCAAAAGAGACGGATGAGTTAAAAACAAGCGCAAACAAAAGAATCAACAACTTAACTGAAAGCATCTTACTTTTATACGGTAGATTTGAGAATATAAAGTATAGTTAGAAAAGATATAAAAGCACATTATTTGTATAAATCTGCATGACGTGCATGGAAGTACTAATGTCGCGAACGCATGGATGCGTAAGAGCGACCATCTGACACTGCCCGCCAGACATATGGAATGACTGGTTTCGACACTTAGCAGACGTTAAAAACTAAACCCCCTCAATCCCCCTTTGAAAAAAGGGGGAGGTAAAAAGGCTTTAGTCCCTCCCTTTTTGAAAGGGAGGTTAGGAGGGTTTGTTTTTTCTGTGTGTCCGCTTATGACCGAACTCAACCATTCGATCAATGAATAAATCAGACAGTTTTTACCAGGTTAAGCCTGAGCTACTACACACTATGGGTAGATTTCGCTCAGGCACTATTTATCTAACAATTTATTCACCCGCTTAACAAAACCCGCTGCGTCATCCAGTGGTGCACCCGCTGCCAGCTGCGCCTGTTCAAACAATAGATGCGCGTAGTCTTCAAACAAATCATCGTCTGTTATATCGTTAAGTTTCTGCACCAGATTATGCTCCGCATTCAGTTCCAGTATGGGCGCAGCTTTTGGTGCATATTGCCCCGCCGCTTCCATAATTTGCTGCATTTGTGCGCTCATGTCATTTTCTTCTAAAATCAGACAGGAGGGTGAGTCGGTTAAACGCTGTGAGAGTCGAACTTCTTTCACCTTATCACCCAGTATTTTAGTGGCGTGTTCAATCACTGAGGTAAATGATTTTTCTGTCTCTTCCAGTTTTGCCTTATCTGTTTCTTCATCAAGATCCAGACTACCACGCGCCACTGACTGTAATTTTTTGCCTTCCACTTCGGTCAAGTGTGATACCAGCCACTCATCCACACGGTCACTGAGCAATAATACTTCAATGCCTTTTTTGTTGAACACTTCCAGATGCGGGCTGTTTTTTGCGGCGGTGTAGCTATCGGCTACGATGTAATAAATCTTGCCCTGGTCTTCATTATCTTTAGTCTCTTTATCTTTACTATCCTTCGTCTCTTTATCTTTGCTGTCTTCACTTTTGCTTTGTGGCATACGAGAAATGTAGTCATCCAGTGTTACATTTTGTTCATCATTGTCATTATGAGTACTGGCAAAATGCAGCAGTTTTGCGATACGGTCTTTGTTTGCCATATCTTCAATAACACCTTCTTTCAACACCTGGCCGAATGATTTCCAGAAAGTCGCGTATTTTTCTTTATCCTTCTTCTGAGTCGATTCCAGTAAACCCAGTACTTTTTTCACTGAAGCGCCACGAATACGATCGATGGTTTTATTCTGCTGTAATATCTCACGAGATACATTCAGTGGTAAATCGTCAGAGTCAATAACACCTTTGACAAAACGCAGATAATTCGGCATTAACTGCTCGGCTTCATCCATAATAAAAATACGTTTTACATAGAGTTTTACGCCGCGTTTATGGTCACGATCGAATAAATCAAACGGTGGATTAGTGGGCACATAAAGCAGTGACGTGTAACTTTGATTACCTTCAACTTTTGAATGTATCCAGCTCATTGGATCAGCAAAATCCATGCTGACATGTTTATAAAATTCAGTATATTCTTCGTCCGAAATATCACTTTTATCACGCGCCCACAATGCGGCTGCGCTGTTTACCCGTTCTAATTTAGTGATGACATTACCGTCATCATCTTTTTTTGCTTTACCTTCATCGTCCAACTCTTCTTCCTGCATAACCACAGGAATAGAGATATGATCGGAATATTGTTTGATGATGCTCTTCAGGCGATACGGGCTGACGAACTCGGTCTCACCCTCTTTCAAATGCAAGGTAACTTTAGTGCCACGAGCAGTCTTTTCAATATTTTCCAGTGAGAAACTGCCATGACCATCGGATTCCCAACGAACAGCATCTTCAGCTGCCCCGCCTGCGCGGCGTGTTTCCAGCGTGACTTTATCAGCAACAATAAAACTGGCGTAGAAACCCACACCAAACTGACCGATCATCTGTGAATCTTTGGCTTCATCACCTGTCATGGCATCAACAAACTTACGCGTACCGGAACTGGCAATGGTACCGATGTGATCAATCACTTCCTGGCGAGTCATACCAACACCGTTATCACTAATGCTAATGGTATTCGCTGCTTCATCATATTCAACCTTAATGGACAATTCAGTATCACCGTCATACAGGCTGCCATCTGCCAGAGCTTCAAAACGTAATTTGTCGCAGGCATCCGATGCATTGGAAATCAGTTCTCGCAGAAAAATTTCTTTGTTTGAATACAAAGAGTGAGTCATCAAATGCAGGATTTGACGGGCTTCGGTTTGAAATTCGAGGGTTTCTTTACTAGCTTCGACGGTCATTTTTTACTCCAATATACAGAAAATACGTAAGGTTTTGCTATTATGGGATATAGATAGGCGATAGATATGGGGGTGATTTTGTTATTATCAAGTCAAACCTGAGGAAAAATGCAAGCCTTCATTTTCCAGTAAGCGGTATTTAATCAGGAGCAAATCCCCCGACCTGGCACCATCATAACCCCCTATTCCATTAGCCGCGACCACGCGGTGACAGGGAATAATGATTGGTAGCGGATTCTTCCGACAGGCATTGCCTACCGCTCGCGCTGAAGTATTGAGCTTTTTTGCTATTTCACCGTAGGTTCTGGTTTCACCATAGGGTATTTTTTGCAATTGTTTTAATACTTTTTCCTGAAAGGGCGTGACATTTAACTGCACCTCTACCCTTATACTCTTTGCCAGTGCTTCTGGGTTAAGGTATTTTTCAATTTTGTTTTTTACGGCTTCAGCAATTTTACTTGTTGCTGCTTTGGCTATTTCTTGGTCTAAATAATCAACTTTTGTTAATTTTGAAGCATCGAATACCAGACCGATAACGGCTATATCAGTGGTAAAAACAACATCATAGTATTTATTTTTTTGCTTCACTTTTTACTGTTTTAAGCAGGCGGAGTTTTTGTAAATTCTGATTAATTAGTGCTTTACGTGAGTCACTTGCAGTAATGAGTAAAAGCGCGGAAAAAACTTTTTCAGCATCACTGTATATTTCTGCCTGTAGCAGTGCTTGAGCCGCTTTAAATCGTGCCGACTGCGCCCACAAATCATTATTTTCGCCAGCAATTGCGTGCGCCGACTCAAGATAATACATGGCTGCGCGATCATATTTTTCTAAAGATAAATATGACTCCGCCTTCCAGAAATACATTTCACGTTTTAACTTATCATCCAGACTATCAATATCAAGCAAAGCAAATAATCTAAGCGCCTGCTGGTGCTGCTGCACTGTTTGAAAATCAAATACTACCTGTATATATCGATCCAGATCGCTGCGGCTAATGGTCGACTTTTCCGCAAAGGTTTGTCGAATTAACGATTCACTTTGCTGATACTCTCCCTGCAATATCAAAACCCGTGCTTTACGCATACGCCACTCAAAAAGCGTCTTCCCCTGTGGCGGCTCATCAAGACTGTTCATGATGGTTGCCGCCTCATAATAGTCACCTTCTGACAATGCGTAATCCACCAGGCGAAACCGCACTTCAGCAGGCAGTACACTCACATCAGGAACTTTAGCGCTATGCAAGTAAAGTTGATTAATCAATTCCAGTCCACTGTTACGTTTCTCAAGTATTTCTACAATGGTTTTGTGTTGCTGTGATAAAAGCGATGACATAGTATTTGTTTGTAATACCAGTGCAGCATTTAAGGCCAGGGCTTTTTCCGGCTCGCTAATAATCAACTTGTCTGATAGTTGCTGCCACTGCTCATCATCGCCAAACAGTAAACCATGCTGATTGGCGATAACCAAACCCAC
>CAZALW010000242.1:0-5530 GCA_964485705.1 uncultured Thiotrichaceae bacterium | reverse complement strand
CCTGTAAACCTACATTGTTTTTGCTTTTTTCGCGTCTTTTGCGTTCTTCGCGGACCAGTTCTTTTCAGCTTTTCCAACGCCTGCTAAGTGTCGAAACCAGTCATTTCCGTCCTTTGGTTCGTAAACGGCACATCCATGTGCCACTGCTCAAGTCAGACACTACCAGACTGATGAAATCCAGATTTATATAGATTATGCGTGTTAGTTTTGTACTATTAAACCGTCACAGGCTCAAATTTAATCAGCGTATCTACATCCGCCTCATAATCAATACCATCAATACCAAAACCAAACAGTTTTAAAAACTCATCCTTATAACCCTGGTAATCGCTTAACTCGAAAATGTTTTCACTGCTTATCTGCGGCCAGAGTTCTTTAACTTTGTTTTGTACATCATCACGCAGTTCCCAGTCATCCATGCGAATACGTGCCGATGCATCGAGATCGGCTCCGCCATCTTTATATAACTGGGTGCGGAACATGCGGTTTATCTGTTCGATGCAGCCTTCGTGTATGCCCAGTTCTTTCATTACTTTAAAACCGATGGCGATATATAGAGGCATCACCGGTATGGCTGCCGATGCCTGTGTGACCACGCTTTTCAGCACGGCAACATTGGCTGCGCCGTTAATATCGGCAAGTGAATTTCGTAAAACACCAGCGGTGCGGTCCATATCTTCTTTGGCTTTACCTAATGCGCCGTGCCAGTAGATAGGCCAGGTGATGTCTGTGCCGATGTAGCTGTATGAAATGGTTTTAATGCCATCGGCTAATACGCCGGCATCTTTTAATGCGTTCATCCATAAGGTCCAGTCTTCACCGCCCATTACCGTGACGGTGTTTTGTATTTCTTCATCTGTTGCCGGTTCAATCACTGCATCAATAAGGATGTCTTTGCTGGTGTCGACAGCAGTGGCTTTGTATGTGTCACCGATTGGTTTTAATACTGAACGAATGACTTCGCCGCTGTCTGGCAATTTACGGACAGGCGATGCCAGTGAGTAAACCACGAGGTCAACCTGGCCTAAGTCCTGTTTAATGATTTCGATGGTTTTATCGCGCATTTCATTTGAGAAAGCATCGCCATTAATGCTTTTAGCATAGAGGCCTTCTGCGTGTGCGGCTTTTTCAAATGCGCCGGAGTTGTACCAGCCAGCAGAACCGGGTTTTTTCTCTGTTGCCGGTTTTTCCAGAAACACACCTAAAGTAGCCGCGCCGGAACCAAAGGCGGCAGTAATGCGTGATGCCATACCATAACCGGTTGATGCGCCAATCACTAAAACTTTTTTAGGGCCATTTTTAACAGCACCATCCGTTTTTACGCGTGCTATCTGCTGTTGAATATTGGCTTCGCAGCCAGTGGGGTGGGTTGTTATACAGATAAAACCACGAGTTTTTGGTTTGATAATCACGGTAGGTATTTTCTCTTATTGTTTAATTAGAATAATGGTGGGGTAATTTTACCAACTATTCATCAGTTAAACATGAACATTCGCGATGCTGAAATCAAAAAAATCAATAGGGGTTATATTCGCTGCTGTCCTGAAAATTTGGTAAGGCGTGAGCGGAAAGTGCCTGCCAGAGAACACCACCCGCATGGCTGCGGGTGTGAGCTTCATCTGCCATATCCATGTGGCTGTTGCTATCTGATGATAATGTGGTGGTTTTAAAATTTAGAAATATAATCTGCTAAGGTTTTGATCTGGGCTTCATTTAAGTTTTTAACCTGACCTTCCATGACGCCTTTCATCGGGCCACCATAACTGCCATTCTGGTAACCGGTAATGGCTTCTGCAATTTTAGAAGCATCCCAATCTTTAATGATTTGAGATGTGCCCAGTGCTTTTAATTCAGCGCTTTGGCCGTGACATGAGGCGCAAACGGTATAAAGTGAACTTGCATCTGACTTCACTGGTTCTGGTTTAGCAGCTACAGCTTGTGTTTCTTCAACTTTTTTGATGGTACTCTCTTTTGATTCCGTTTTTGCTTCAGGTTCTATTTTTATAGGTGTCACGGCTTTTGTAGGTTCAGGTAGTGGGGATTGATTCTGGCTTGTTGTTTTTTCGCCGGGTTCATCGGTCCCGCTGCAGCCACTAAAGGCGAGTGTTAGAGCCAGAATTATTAGATGTTTCATTATTTGATTTGTCACTTGTTAGTTTTTTGAATATATTTGTGAAGTATAGCGCAGGGTTAGACCGTATCCTTTTTATCCGGTTCAGTCGTGATTATTCTCATCACATAGTAGCCAGTTGGTGACCTGTGTCTGTAGTTTCTGATAGTTCGCAGCAGTAGATGAAGCATGTTGCCATTCAGGATTATGGCGCAGAGTTTTTATAAGGTTATGCCAGCCCTTTGGAAGTGAGTGTTTTACATCATTTACAAGTTGTAGTTTGCTCTGCGCTGCATGCCCGCGCTGGGTCAGGGTGTGCAGTAATTTGCGTTGTCTGAGGTACAGCAGGCTGACCGTGTTGTCATCGACACACAGCCATTTGTGTCCGCGCCAGGCGGCTTTAAACTCTTGCTGATAACGCCGTACCGTTGCCCACCCTGCACCTAATGCTGCGCCCAATAATGCCGCTGCACCGAGACTCATGCCGCCAACCATCAGGTCAATGCCGGCACCTGCGGCGGCACCTTTTAAAGCGGTGGCACCTGCGTTTAGTCCGAAGTCTTTTAGCATGCGGGGCGAAAATATATCCAGCTTCCATTGTCCGTCATGCACCGGCAATTGTTGTAAGTCGATATCCACTTGAGTAAAGGCAAAGATGGTTAGCAAGTCCTGTAATGTACGCTGTTCTGCGTTGCGTACAAAGTTTTGTATCGATGTCACATTGGTCTGCGAGAGTCCATTTTTGCCTGCTGCTTCACGTCGATAACATGCGACTTCGGTTATCAATTGAAAAATGCGCCGTGCCGCTGCCTGTTTCAGGTTTTGCCATACTTTTTGTCGATAGTCGATGAGTATCTGTAGTGTTTCGTAATGCAACTCAAGCAGGCTTTGTAGTTTTTGGTAGAGCCGTTTCTCAGCTTCGAAATCAAATGCAACGGTATCAAATTCCAGCGCCGAGTGTAAATTGAACTGTGCCATTTGTTCACGCCAGCGTGCCAGTGCCTCCTCGTTGCCAGCGATAAAATTAAACACGGGCAGAATGGGTTTGCCTGCCTTGCTTAAAATTTCTACTTCATCAGTGTACTTTCCCAGTAAAGGCTCACGTACATCAATCATGTACAGCAGCACATCACTGTTGATGGACTGCCGTAATACTTTGGTCTCCTGAGCGAAGTCAGGGAAATCATCCGCCTGTGAGATAAATGCACGTAATAATTCTGCCGGCAATCTGGCCTGTACGGTTTGTGATAACTCTTCAAGTGTTTTTAACAGCGCACTGGAGTCTTCGAAGCCGGGCGTGTCAAATAAATTTAATACTGGATCTTCATCAGCAAAAACTGCTGACTTTTCTACATAACGTGTCGTACCCGCTGCATCATCGACTTTGCCAAACTGGTCGTCTCGTAGCAGTGTGCGGATTAACGATGTTTTACCGGCATTGGTATGGCCGACCACGGCAATGTTAATGGCTGAGTAACGATTTTTGTTTTTCATCTCTGATATTCGCCTGAATTTAAACCGTACTCATGCTAATGACATGATCAACCGGAACCTCACAGGCTTCAGCCAGTCGATACCATGCTGCCAGCCGTGCATTCGAAACAGGTGCTTCTTCAGGGTTTTGTAATAGCACCAGCCAACGTTGCTCACAGTTCGACATCAAACTGGTAATGATTCGTTGCACACCGCGATCAGTTGGCCGTGCAGACGATACTGCCACTGCAATTACCGGGCAATTATCACTTTGCAGGCGTGGCAAAATGGTTGCCAGTGAATGGCGATCAACAACCTGCCCCAGGTTGTTGCCGGCACGAACAGATGCTGGCGGCCAGCTTATGTTGTTGCCAAGTTCGACCGCCACCCATAGTGTTTCATCAGGAAGCGTATGTGGTACAGGTGTTAAAGCCGGTGTTTCAGAAATAATGGGCGGCGAAGCATCGGCATCTATAATCTGGCCATGACTCGCAAGTGGCATCAACTGCTGGTGCAGACGAACATAATAAGGAAGATAGTAATCGAGTTTGAAACGACGGCGAGCGCGAGCGTTCATCAAGGCAGACCAGATCCATAGCAGAATTCGCGGAGCAATACCAAAACACAATAGTGCTCCCAGTAAAAATTGTGCCCATAGACTGCGATGCTCAACGGTGAGTGTTTGTGCCATGCCTATACGTGTTGCCATAACCTGCTCGGCTGACGGTGTGGCAAAACCTAAAGTCTCAAGTGGCACACTTAAGACGGCAGTTAGATTGACAAAGGCGGTATCTGACAATAGCGTTGTTCCCCAGACAAAATCATATTGACGTACCATTAGCAATATCACCAGCATGATGAGTCCAGAGAGCAGGTAAGCCAGCCATAACTGATGTGTTAGTTTACTGAATTGCCACTTTCCTACGCCACCACTAAAATGACAGGCAAGCCAGGCACGATCTGCCTGGGTATGGGCTGGCTTGCGTTTATGAGTTGAATTCGAGTTTTTAAAATGAGCAGGTAGCCAGTTTGCCAGTCTGGCCAGGATACTTGTCGATAAGCTTGTCATATTCAGGCTGATACCTGTTAGCCACAACAGCATGGATAAAAAATTAAAACCAAGCAAAACCAGTAACAACCAGTAGATGTTAATGGTTTGTTCGCCAGTAACCGCGTAGTTAACCCCCAGCGCTCCTAAGGCAGCCGCCATTACCAATGTGGTGGTATTGGCGTAGCGTGATAATCGGGCGGCTCGTCCAGCTGATGATAAATCATTGCAATCAACAAGGCGCTGAGCGCGTTGCCAGAGGCAGTGTTCAAAATCATTGTCAGCTAATGAGTCAGGGGAATCGTCTTCAGCATTGCAGGCAAGTGTCTGCTTAGCCTCAATATAACGTACTTGCTCGATAAGTAACCGTTTGTCAAAATTACAAATTGTCACTCTATGACCTCATGCCATGACAAAAAATATGGTGACATTCTACTTAGAATATCCTTAAACCGCGTCGTGTTTTTCTGCGGCCAGATAGGTATTACGCAATAACATAGCAACAGTCATTGGGCCAACACCACCAGGCACGGGTGTTATCCATGCTGCACGTTTGGCGGCAGCCTCGAAATCGACATCACCGGTGAGTTTGCCATTTGGCATGCGGTTGATACCAACATCAATCACCGTGGCACCGGGTTTTATCCATTCACCTTTAACAATGCCGGGTTTGCCTACAGCAACAACGAGTATATCGGCATCGGCTACATGCCTGGCAAGATCTTTGGTAAAGCGGTGGGTAGTGGTGACCGTGGCTCCGGCTAACAATAACTCAAGGTGCATCGGTCGACCTACAATATTAGACGCGCCAACCACGACTGCGTGACGACCTTTGAATTTTTCGCCAATGGTTTCCAGCATGTGGATAATGCCGTGGGGCGTGCATGGTCGCAGTGTCG
>CAZALW010000241.1:0-5559 GCA_964485705.1 uncultured Thiotrichaceae bacterium | reverse complement strand
TTCTGCGTGTATACAAATTCAAAATGAGCAAACAGATGACACTGTTAGGATATAGCTTCAACGATGGCACACTAACTCTTGAATTAATGGCACTCAGCTCACATGAAAACTTTTACCGCGATGTTAAACGTAAACTCTAAAAAGTTATAACATCGCAAATCACTGACGATTAAAAGCATAGTGAGAAACAAACAACTCTTTTTACCGTCCGAGTATATTTACTTTGTTCAGACTCCATTCACTGTAATAGTCACTGTATCTGGAACACTGTTTACCGTACCGTCATTAACCATTAGTTACATCACATAAGCGCCGGTCGCATTGGGCGTAAAACTGGGGTTTACCGTTGTTGGAGAAGACAATGTTGGTGAGCTACCTGCTGGTTTTGATGAGATCGACCAGCTATGAGTTCGCGGATCAAGGTTAGCTTCGGATGAAAGACTGCCACCGAGGGCAACATTGCCAATAACTAGGCAAAATAAATGCTGCTAGTCTTTTTTCTCGGTGATTATTTTGATCCATGTTGTCTAGTCTTGTTACGTGCCATTTCTGTAGACACGTTTTTTTTAGTTTGAGAGCTTCTAAAATATTCTCGTCAAAATAATATTCAACGCACCCCTTAAAGTAATGAGCATTATCAACATTACTGAATTCTAGAACTACAGGGTTTTGTACCTCAAATTTTTCATTTGTAATCCCACTAATTGAACTCCAACCCTCAATTGAACACATTAAGCCTCTCAGCATACCAGCAGATAATTGGGATCACCCCAATTATCTATTTTGAGAACCGCAGTGCCAAAATTGCAAACATGGGCAATTTACGGCTACGCGCCCCGGTTCGCAGAAAAATGTTTTTGATACAGACAAAGCTACGCAAGAAAATAAAAATATTAGCCATACCTATAAATCATCATTTAAAATGCTTAATAGAATCCATATTGGTATGAAGCACTCTGACAATGGTCACACCATAAGGATTTTTTGAGTAATAGAGAATATGACTTTGATAAGGAAAGCTAAACAAACCCGCTGTTAATCCATCACGCTTTATCCCAATATCAGGGTTATCGGCAAGCATTTGTGCTACATCTTCAAGGGCATTAATATACTGTATAGCTTGTAAAACTCCCCAGCGTTTAACAGTAAAATCAATTATTTTCTCAAGGTCTCGTTCGGCTTTATCCGTAAAGTCGTATTTCTGCATTAAATAATCCGTTTATGCAACCTTTTAAATACATCATACCCGTCGGAGACATTACCTGCTTTAAGGTCTTCAATACCTTTTTGAATTTCTACTTTTAAGTGTTCATCACGCAAAATCTCTAATTGCGCATACTCTGTAGCAGACACAACAACAGCCACAGGCTTACCATTTTTGTTAATTTTAACCGGTGCTTTTTGTGCTTTTAAAAGCACATCACCAAACTCACGCTTTGCATCACTAGCATTCAACACAATCATAAGAACACCTCATGCTATTAATTAAATTGATCATTTTAATTAATATAGCTGTTCCGTGTACTTTTGTCTATCTGTAAAAGCCTGTATGTTGGAAATCAAGCTGTCTGCCCTTTTTCTCGCAAACACCAACAACTGAAAATCACATAATGCGCAAGTTGAGGTGAGACACGAACCTACGGACTCAGTTTACTGTAATAGTCACCGTATCTGGAACACTGTTTACTGTGCCGTCATTGACTATCAGTTGTATCACGTAAGTGCCTGGCACATCGGGTTCAAAGTTGGAATTAAAATTATTTAGATTAACTAATATTGTTGTTAAAGTGCTAGCTGCTGGTTTTGATGAAACCGACCAGCTGTAAGTAAACGTATCACCAAAATCAACATCAGAGGCACTACCATTCAGAACTAACGTGATGCTAGTCAACAACATACTTTGATCTGCACCAGCATTGGCTACGGGCGCTATGTTGTTTGTGCTGATAATCACCGTATCCGGATCACTGATTAGTGCAGGCGTACCATTGTCAGTAACAGTCAGTTGCACCACGTAAGTGCCTAACACATCAGGAGTAAAGGTGGGACTCGCCGATATTGGATCGGATAGTGCTGCTGTCGTACTGTTTGTTGGTGGTGTTAATATCCAGTTATAAATCAGTGAATCACCATCAAAATCGAATGAACCACTGCTATTGAGTGCTACAAAACTGAATGGTTCTGTAATAGTCTGATCCGCACCAGCATTGGCTACGGGCGCACTATTAGTTGTACTGATGATTACTGTATCCGGTGTGCTGTTATCTGTATCATCATTAACAACTAATTGTGCTACGTAGTTACCGGCTAAGTCCACTCTAAAAGTGGGATTCACTGCTGTTGCGTTAGTCAGCACTAGCGTACTGTCTGCTGGGTCGGTTAATGTCCAACTGTAAGATAGCAGGTCACCATCAATATCTGTTGAGTCACTGCCATCGAGGGTTACTGTGTCTCCAACTAATGGTGTCTGGTCTGTGCCTGCGTTGGCAACGGGGATGTTATTAACTACGGTTACACTGCTAGCTGCCGTAACCGCTACACCTGTCGAGGTAACCGCAGTGTTTGTCACCGCTACACCTGTCGAGGTAACCGCATTGCCGGGACTGGTACCGATTGCGGCAACCGGGGTGACTTCAAAGGTAATGGTTGTGCCGCTATCGGCTGCAACCAGTGCATAGGTTGTTGCAGTTGCACCAGAAATCGGTGCACCATTACGTAACCATCTAAAGGTACTGGTGCCTTCAACATCACCATCAACATCGTTAAAGAGATAATTGCCGCTCAGGGTATTACCAACCTGAGCCGTGCCACTAATAGCCACATTACTAGCTGTAGGGGCACTGTTTGCCACAGTGATCATCGCCGAGTCTATATTACCGGGCGTGGTACCGGTTGCCGCTCCCGCAGTGACTTCAAAGGTAATAACCGGACCAACATCCGCAGTTTCCAACGTATAGCTTGTGTCTGTTGCGCCAGTAATGGGAGTGCCTGCTCTTAACCAGCGGAAGGTAGAACTATCCGCATCACCATCAACATCCGTGTAAGCATAACTACCACTAAGACTACTACCAAGTGAAGCCGCACCACCATCGACAGTAATAGCAGCAGCACTGACAACCGGCGCGGTGTTTGCCACTGAGATCGTCGCAGTGGCTATATTGCCGGGGGTGGTGCCGGTTCCTGCTTTTGCTGTAACTTCAAAAGTGATATCCGGCCCAATATCCGCTGTTACTAACGTATAGGTTGAACCCGTTGCTCCGGCAATAACAACGCCATCTCTTAACCAGCGGAAGGTAGAACTATCTACATCTCCATCAATATCAAAATAATTGTAGGTTCCGGTTAGGACATCTCCAACCAAAACACTGCCAACACTTTCATCGGTAATGCGTACATCATTGACTACCGGTGCGGTGTTTGTCACGGTGAGCGTTGCAGTGGCTGTGTTGCCGGGGCTAGTACCGGTTGCCGCTTTCGCTACCACTTCAAAGGTAATAACCGGGCCAATATCGGCGGTGACCAGAGTATAGTTCTGGGCTATTGCTCCAGCAATGGCAACACCGCCTCTTAACCAGCGGAAGGTAGAGCTATCAACATCTCCATCAACATCCGCAAAAATGTAGTTACCGGTCAAACCGATACCTAATGAAGCAATACCACCTCCATCAACAGCAATGTTGATACCGCTAACTACCGGCGCGGTGTTTGCTATGGTGAGCGTTGCATTGGCTGTGTTGCCGGGGCTGGTGCCGGTTCCCGCTTTCGCTACCACTTCAAAGGTAATAACCGGGCCAATATCTGCTGTAACTAGAGTATAGTTCTGGGCTGTTGCACCAGCAATGGCAACACCATCTCTTAACCAGCGGAAGGTGGAGCTATCGACATCTCCATCAACATCCGCAAAAATGTAGCTGCCGGTCAAACCGCTACCCAATGAAGCAATACCACCACCATCAACAGTAATGTTGACATCGCTGACGACCGGCGCAGTGTTTAGCACAATAACCTCTGCAGAGGTTACTGTAATACCTGTACCGGTACCGGTCGCTGCAACCGGGGTGACTTCAAAACGAATGGCCTTGCCACTATCAGCCGCTATTAATGCATAGGTTGTTGCTGTTGCACCAGGAATTACTAATGCACCACGAAACCAACGGTAGATAGATACGTCTTCATCATCACCATCAATATCAGAAAAATCATAAATGCCAGTCAGGGTATTACCAACTAGAGCCGTACCGTTAATACTGACATTTTCTGCTGTTGGTGCCGTGTTGCCAACGACTGTACCCAGTGAGACGACTGGAATACCTGTTGCGTCACCTGTTTGTGCGACCGGAGTAACTTCAAAGTGAATGTCCTGACCGCTATCAGCTGATGTCAATACATAGTTTAGTGTTGTTGCATCAGTAATCGGCGTTATGCCACGCAACCATCTAAAGGTACTTATACCTTCAGCATCGTTGTCTACATCCGCAAAAGTGTAACTGCCAGTCAGACCGCCACCCACAAAAGGAGTGACACCAACATCGATAGTTACGTTGACATCGCTGGCCGTGGGCGCACTGTTAATTACCTTGATTATGTTAGAGATCACAGCTGTACCAAGGGTAGTACCTGTTGCTGCAACTGGGGTAACTTCTAAGGTTATATCGGTTGTACTGTCTTCTGCAACCAGGATATAGGATTGACTGGTCGCACCAACAATCTCTACGTTATTACGCAACCATTTAAACGTGGTTAGACCTTCAAGATCACCATCCACATCACCATAGATATAGTTGCCGATTAAGGTTTTGCCAACCAAAGCCATGCTACTGCCACCATCGACTGTAATGTTGACATCGCTAACTGTTGGCGCACTGTTATTTACCGTGATGACATTAGAAGTCACCGCAACACCAAGCGCAGTACCGGTTGCAGCAAAAGGTGTAACCCTAAAGGTAATACCCTTGCCTATATCATCTAAAACCACGATATAGGTTTCAGTTGTTGCATCATCTATAGCAACACCATCACGCAGCCATTGTAATGCCGTTTCGCCTTCTGCATTGCCTTCTTTATCAGCATAACTGTAACTACCAGTTAAACTGTCACCAAGCACAGCAATACCACCATTATCATCAGTAATACTGACACTGCTGGCGGTGGGTGGTTGGTTTGCTACTTCTTCAAGATTTCCACAGGCCGAGAGGGTGATTAAACCTAGTAAAATAAGGCTAAAACGAAGGGTGTTTATGGTGGTGAAAAAAGGCATTGTTGTTCCTTACTATACTCTTACTATCTAAACTTAAACTGAATATTAACTATGATTCACTTTTTACCCCTGTATGTCAATTTTTGTAACAGTGGATTTCGATAAATTAGATTGGCATTCTGCCATTCAGTACGATGTTTTAATTTAATTAGCTTTGGTAACTGGTTGATAGTATGTATTAGTCTTTGTAGGTTGGCGCTGAGGCACGAAGCCCAACAATGGAGCCAGAATCAGCCGGCCTGTTGGGCTTCGTGCCTCAGCGCCAACCTACATTACAAAACACACTCATGCCAGGGTGGTTA
>CAZALW010000240.1:0-5562 GCA_964485705.1 uncultured Thiotrichaceae bacterium | reverse complement strand
GTGCCAACATATCACGTAATTCACTACCGGTATCACTGCAATAGTCGCTGGCATGATGCGGATGCAGGCCAGCGGTTGCGTAACATATCGACTCATACTGCTGCGTTAAACGTATTGCCTGCTCACTGTGCTGAATATTGGTGCCGGTAACAACCAATTGCACAACACCCGCCTGTAACGCACGTTCAACCACCTGCTCAGTATCTTTTTTAAACGAACTACCGGTTAAATTAACGCCAATATCAATATATTTTTTCATATCAGTTATGATAACAGCCTGCTACATTAACCCCTAATTGAAGACAGGTTCTAACTACTCAGCGTCATCATAAAAACAAACAAATTCACCACGAAATACACGAAAACCACGAAGTTTTATAGTATATTGAGGAAAGTCACATCCGTATGCTGTGTTTAGTCTGTTTGAACATTAGCTATAATTTTTCTTCGTGATCTTCGTGTACTTCGTGGTAAAACATTTTTTAACAAACCACAAAAATTGGGATCGCTGAATACTTACGACAAATGAACCCTACCAGCAAAACATCAATCGCCGTTGTCTGTTTTTCACACTTACGTTTGCAACAGGCAAAAGATTTTTGTCAGATAAACAAGCTGCCGTTATTAAAGAAAAAAAGTGAAGACTATGCGCTGCAACTTTTATTTTTTGATGACCTGATTGAATTATTTGATCAGCAGTTAAATACCGGTATCTCTATTGATTTTATTAAAGGCTCACTGGCACACCGGCAGCAATTTGGCGGCGGTCGTGGACAGGCAATCGCTAAAGCGGTGGGTTTAAAATCGGGTATTACACCCAGTATTTTAGATGCAACCGCTGGCCTTGCTGGTGACGCTTTTGTGCTCGCCACACTGGGCTGCCCTGTCACCCTGATTGAACGCTCCAGCATTTTATTCTGTCTGCTGGAAAGTGCGATTGAAAGAGCATCACTGAGTGAGGCATTTCAAGCTATATTAAAACAGGGTTTTCACATTATAAATTGTGATGCCAATGACTACATTGTTCAACAGCTAGCCACGAAAAACAAACCACCCGATGTGATTTACATCGACCCTATGTATCCCCTGCGAAAAAAATCAGCTTTAGTCAAAAAAGATATGCAAATTTTACAAAAATTACATGGAGAGAGTAATGACACGTCTGCGCTATTAAATAATGCACTATTATTTGCTAAAAAGCGCGTCGTCGTAAAACGCCCCGCTCATGCAGAAACGCTCAGCAAAAAAACACCGAATACCTGCATAAAAAGCAAAAAAACAAGGTATGATATTTACACTATTGAAAAAATGTGATGCAGTAGCAACGTATAACGCAGTCCTGATGAATATCATTGGTTCACATACTACTGAATTGGATGAAAAGGATAGCCCTTATTTAAAGACTGTCTACAGCAAGGATGCTGTAGTCAAGCGTACATGGACGTATTTATAGCGTGTCTTTAAATAAGGGCTATCCTTTTCATCCGACTCGTTAATAATTCTACATTTGGCTCACAAGTATGCCTTACCAGACATATTGACATCATTTATCACCAGCACTTAACCGATATGACTAATGCAAACAACAAATAAAAATGATACAAAGCCCAAATCACGTATCTGGCCAACACTCATCACACTGACAATTATTGCAATAGCGGTCGCCATCGCCATTTCATTTCTCCCTAGAAGCATTCCAACAGATTTTTCTGTGGTAGGGAAAGGCACAAATGCCCTGGTTCTAATGTATGACCCCAACCTTGCTCAAAGCACACAAACAGCATCTGCCATGAATGCAGTAAGGGATGAACACGAAGGCCACATAAAATTTGTCATAGCCAAAACCAATGGACCCACTGGCAGGATGCTTCGCCAAAGATACAACGTTCAATCGCTCGCACTCATATTTTTTTCCGGCGACGGCAACTTGCTGCATGTGGTTTATTCGCCACAAGACGGTGACTCATTACGACAACATTTAAACAACGTTTTCAAACTGGAAAAGGTAGCTAATCCATAAGGATCTAAAAAATTTTAGCCGCAAAGGACGCAAAGAAAAGCAAAAATATTATTATCTTGTAGGTCGTGCTAGCACGACCTACTGTGTAAAATTTTAAAAATGTTTTTATTTGCGCTCTTTGCGTCGTCACTTCGCGCTATCCTGCGCTACGCCCTTCGGGTCGCACTATCGTGCGTTCAAAATGTTCCAGACATTTTAGTCGCGGCTAAAAAATTCTCTTTTTTACTTAATCCCTAAAGTTATTAAACTGCAACGGCAAATCAATATCAGCACTTTTCAGGTAAGCCATTACCGCCTGTAAGTCATCACGTTTTTTGCCGGTGACACGCACCTGTTCACCCTGAATGGCGGCCTGCACCTTAAACTTCTGCTGTTTAATCATTTTGGTGATTTTTTTCGCATCTTCTTTATCAATGCCGTGTTTAACGATAATGGTCTGGTAGGCACGTAAACCTCTTTCTTCTACCTTGCCACGATCCAGGCAGCGATTATCAATTCCGCGTTTAGATAGCTTATTTACCATAATGTCGCGCATTTGTTTCAGCTGAAAATCACTGTCTGCTTCAAATTTCATTTCATATTCTTTTAGTATCACTTTTGCATCACTGCCTTTAAAATCAAACCGGTTAGACACTTCCCGGTTCATCTGATCAACCGCATTGGTTAATTCGTGGCTATCGACTTCAGCAACAATATCAAAAGAAGGCATGAAATTCTCCGCTAACTCATTTAAAATAATAACAACGAAGTATATTACTATTCAGGTTGTTAAACATGGCTAAATCAGGCGCGGTGAACTTAATTATTGCTGTTGGTGCATTCAATGCGTTTATTGCTGTAGCCACCGGTGCCTTTGCTGCCCACGGTTTAAAAAACAGTTTAAGCATAGAATACATTAACACCTTCAAAACCGCCGCAGACTATCAAATGATGCATGGTATTGGGTTACTGCTTATTGGCTTGTTGAGCAAACAACAGGATAATATCTACAACCTCATTGCTGCCGGTTTTATGCTTACTGGCATCATCCTGTTTAGTGGCAGTTTATACGCACTGACATTAACGGGTATTACCTCGCTGGGTATTATCACCCCGTTTGGTGGTCTATGCTTTTTAATTGCCTGGTTAATAGTCGGGTTTAGTTATTTGTTAAATAAAAATTAAGTCCCGAATTTTTATTTAAAGCATAAAACAAACTATACTTGTCAAAAGAAACGCACTTCAGATGCTCTTCCTTGCGTCTGATAAATCACTAAATTCCACAGCAAAATTCAAACGATTCGCCTAAGCACGGAGATACTGGGCATGAAAATTCATTCTATTTTACTTGTAATGATATTGGCATTAACTGCCTGCCAAAATTCAGACAAAGATGCAAGCCCGGCCAACACCAATCCGCAGCTTCCTGAAACTCAAATAAAAGGGCAAGCAAGATTACTGTTTGTAGACATGACCTCTGCACCCAATTCAGGCTGGGGCAATAACAGCAATAAAGGTGCAGCCATAACCGTATGGGGTATCGGACTTGGCAAAAGCAGAGGTGACAGTTACATCACCGTAGGCGGCGTAAAATTAACTGCCGATAGCGATTACGGCCGCTGGGGTGAAGCCTGGCCTACACCGTTCTGGAGCAGAGTCACCTTTTGGCTAAACGATGGTATGCATGCTGGTAACAGTGACATCACCATTACGGTCAATGGTAAAACTTCAAATCCTCTACCTTTTACTATTCGCGAAGGTCGCATTCTATTTATATCAGCCAGTGGCATAAACGGCAATGGCTCACTTTCAAGCCCTTTTAATTATACTCAGGCAGGCGGTCATGGCATTGGTTATGTTGATGACATGCTAGCCGGAGATATTTATTATTTTCGAGGGGGCAACTACGACAAAAAAGTCAATGAAGGTAATTCCATTTTATGGCTACGACATACAGAGGCAGTTGGAACGGAGCAACAACCCATTGCCATGATTGCCTACCCGGGTGAAAAGCCTGTATTCACTATCCCGACGTATAACACTAATTTAAACAAGGGCATACGGCTTAGCAATAAGTACAATGTTTTTTCCGGCTTTAAAATCGATTCAGAATGGATGACAGCAGACTTGTCAGGCAGTTATCATCGTCTGATTGGTAATGATTTAATTGGGCTGAAAAATTTTTACGGTGGTGGCACAGGCATTGTAACCACTGGCGGCAGCGGAAACAAAATACTCGGCAACGCTATTCACGGTGGCAACAGTAAAGATCGCTTCGATCACGCCACCTATTTTAGTGGCTGCGCTTATGAAGAGGGTAGCCACCTGGGTTGGAATTATGTTTTTAATAACGATTTTGGACGCGGCCCGGAACTTGCAATCAACCATCAGGAAAACCGATGCGAGCCCGATAACCCGCAACAAATCATCAAAGCACATTTTGTGTTTAATAATATCGTTGACTGCAGCCCACAACGAGCGGTAGCACTTAATGTATATGATTTGAGTTATGACACAGGCGAGATCGCACCAGAACCCACTTATGTGTACAACAATTTGTTTCTCAACTGTGGCACGCTGGACACAGTAAACACCAACCACATCGGCTGGGCACCTGCCTTAATCGCCAATACCGCACACACAAGATTCTACAATAATGTATTGTACAACACGCATTATCTGGGCTTTCAAATTTCAGGTGGTGTTTTGAGTAGCCGCTTTCAAAACAACATTTTAGTGATGAACTCATCCTCTGTATTAGATAACGACCGAGCTGATATTTATCTTCAAAATGACGCACCAGATAAAAGCATTGTCAGCAACAATCTGTTTTTTGACATGGGTGATTCAGCGATGAACACACAGCATATAGACACGCAAACTAACATGATGGAACAAGACCCGCTGTTTGTGAACCCCGATCAGTTGGATTTTAGTTTGCAGGCAGACAGCCCGGCATTTGATGCAGGCACCAGTGATTTATTATTTGAAGTTCCCGCGCCCGATTACGCCCCGATTAATCGAGACATTACCTTTCTCATTAGAGAGGGGGCTTATGATCTGGGTCTATTTGAATATATTGAATGAAAAAAACCGGGGCAAGAATCACTGATGCTTCTTGCCCTGTATCGCAGAAAAAATACCACGAAAAATAGCAACTTCCCGTTGCGTCGTGCCAGCGCGAGCAAACAAGCCCTTCAAACGTCGCATTAAAACCTCAGGGTTGTTTGTACCAAAAAAATCAAGATGCTCTAACGCATCAAAAAAATGCTGGTACAAACCTTCTAGCTGAGCCGAATTAGCGAGTTCATCCTGCTGGTATTTATTGCCTCTGGTTTTTGTTATTTTTTCAGTGGTTAAGGCAAGCCGAAACTCATAACACACCACCTGTACAGCAGCGGCTAAATTTAACGAGTTATAATCAGGATTCGTTGGAATGGTGAGCAGTACATTACATTTTTCCATTTCTTCATTGTTTAAACCGTTACTCTCTCGGCCAAATACAATAGCAATATCGCCCTGCTCCATATAACCGAGCGATTGCTGCACACACTCTCTGGGTT
>CAZALW010000239.1:0-5575 GCA_964485705.1 uncultured Thiotrichaceae bacterium | reverse complement strand
GTGACAGTAACATCAATATTTTCTGGCGGGTGGTTTACATATGCGCTGAGGTTATATGCCATTAAATGTGAATAATTCCAGCAATGACTGACAATTTCAAGGGAAAGTCGTCCGGTGTAAGCGCTGAGTTCATCAGCCGAAGGAACATGCGAAAGAAATCGTTGAGGAGAGGTAAAACGACTGGCATAGCGGAAAAATAAATTCCACAATGAATTTTTAAAGCTCAGGAAAGCAGGTGTTTGTGTGTGTGTAACGCACTGTTTATTCACGGCGCTCTCCAACAATATGATTGATTATTTGGTCAGCTGCATTGCCGTCTCCATATGGGTTATGAGCCTGCGACATCATTGTGTATTTTTCCTCATTCTCAAGCAATGAATTAACTTCCCTGCAAATTTTTTCCGGGTCTGTGCCGACAATTCTTACCGTTCCGGCATCGACAGCTTCCGGCCTTTCTGTTGTTTCCCGCATGACAAGTACCGGTTTTCCAAGTGATGGCGCCTCTTCCTGAATGCCGCCAGAGTCGGTCAGAATAATGTAACTCCGGTTCATTAGATAAACAAAGCGAAGATAATCAAGTGGTGACAACAGTTTGACATTTTTTTTATCACCCAATATGCGATAAACCGGCTCCTGAACATTAGGGTTTAAATGTACCGGGTAAATAACCTGGATATTTTTGTTTTCTGCAATTAGTGATATCGCGGTACAGATATCCAGTAATCCCTGGCCAAAATTTTCGCGTCGATGCGCGGTGACAAGAATCAGTTTTTTTTGGGGGTCAAGAAATGAAAGTATATCGCCAAACTGTTTTTCAATGCCTTTGTTTAAATGTAACTTTTCCTTAACCATGAGTATCGAATCAATAACCGTATTTCCGGTTACAACAATCTGATCGCTATCAATATTCTCATTTATCAGGTTTTCCCGAGCTTTTGAGGTTGGCGCAAAATGCATATCGGCAAATACCGAGACCACTTGCCTGTTCATTTCTTCTGGCCATGGCGAATAAATATCACCTGTACGCAAACCTGCCTCTACATGTGCCACCGGTATTTTCTCATAAAAGGCGACCATGGCGGCTGCCATTGCCGTCGTCGTATCACCATGAACCAGTACCCGGTCGGGACGTAGCTGTTGTAGAACAGGCCTCAGTTTTATCAGGATTTGTGAAGTAATATCGGTTAAATTTTGTGCTGACTTCATAATGTCCAGATCAAAATCCGGCACAATATCAAACAGTTGGAGCACCTGGTCCAGCATTTCACGATGTTGAGCGGTGACGCAGACATAAGCGTTTATGTCGGGGTGCTGTTGCAGTTTTTTCACTAACGGAGCCATTTTTATGGCTTCCGGCCGTGTACCGAATATGACAAGAATTTTTTGTTTCATAAAGCCACTACCAGGAGCCGCTACCAGACGCAGACTTTTTTCAGTCGTCTTTTGCTTCCTTTGAGGTATTTGCGTGTTTTTCCCAGTCCCATTGTCGCGTCAAATACGGAGCCCAGGTCAATGTAGGTGTTTTTTGGGTGTCTGCGAGTTAACTCAACAATAAGCATATTGCTTAATACGCCAGCACAAAAAATAAATACTTCATCTTCAATTGTGTTATCAACAATATATTGAGACATCTGGTCAAGTGCGTGGTCATAATCATTGACCCAGGCATTGCCGCCAACCCGAAAGTCTTTTTTTATGGCTACGGGTAATTTGTCCAGTTTGGCTTTTTCATGGCAAATAATATTGACCACGCGCTTGTTAAGTTCGGCTACCGTTGTCTCAAGAAAAGCTAAGTAGTTGGCATTTACAAATATATTGGCCCAGGTCAGACTTTCTTCGTGCTGTTGTGATTGATGCCTTAATTGATCGCATTGTTTGTCGCCAACACAACATCTGCATGCCAGACCAACAAAATATTGCGGATTTTTAAAGGTAAGAGAGCTGGTTAATATTTGGCGGAAATTTTCATCAACTTCATTACCTGGCACATATTTATGCTCACCATTGCATTTTTGAGATAGATCGATGCTCTCACCATTGATCACAATCATTTCACCATCGCCAAATCTGACCAGAGAGAAGTTCTCTTTTTGATTTAACTTTAAGTTGAATTTTTTCAAATCCCCGGAAAATGTTTTTTCAAGAGTGGAAGATAGCTGCTGAGTAATTTCCCAGCCATCGCGTCGATAGGCATCAACGATTTCCGAGCGGATATTTCTATGTCCGCTGGTTTTGAAAGTGGCCACTTTTTTTCTGCCCACTATTTTTCCAAAGTCGGGGCGGCAGCTCCATACAGATTGGTCATCTTCAGGGTGTGGTGGCACAAAGGTTTGTATGCCACCATGTTTCAATGCCATATAACTGAGGTGAATATCTTCACCGTTATCCCATGAATAAGGCTCTTCTCTCCACATGTATTGCAGGTGCTTCTTGCGCATAAACCAGGCATGGCCCACCAGATCAACCGTCGCAACCTGCTTAAGTTGCCTGCCGTTCCATCCGGCCTTGTTCTTGCTGGAGTATCCGCCCTCAAGCGGGAGGGTGACACCTGAACCGCCTAAAATCCCGTCATATCCATTATTAATAGTATGCAAACAGCTTTCAAACCACCGAGGTTGCGGTAATATGTCATCATCCAGAAAGGCGACATAGCCGGTTCTGGCAAGATTACCCAGTGCGAAACGTCCCCAGAACAGCCAGTTACTATTGGATATAATTACCCGATCAACCAGCGCAGAAATATCAACTTGTTGATCGGGACTAGCATTGAACCATACCCATATTTCAGCAGGCGGTATGGTCTGATTTCGCAGGCTTGCTATTTGCTGCTCAAGGTATTCGACTCTTCTATAAGCGGTCAGAATGACGGTTATACCGGATTCATCGGGCGCGGCAAGCTTAGTCGCTTTTTTATCAAAATGAATCGGGCTTGCTGTCTTATGATAACCGCTACTTACCATGTTTTTTATGCGCACACGAAAAATCCCAAGTATGCGTGTCTGCCACCACCACTTCAGTCTTTGTTTTAATGTTTTATTAAGTCGTCTGCCCATAGTTAAAAATGCAAGGAAGTATTGCTGTTTTTTTTATCGGTTGTTAAATATGAGCTGCCCTGTCTAATACCTCAGCAGCCCATTGGTTGATGCTCTTTCCCTGTACCTGGGAGGCGGTAGCAACTGCAGCATGAATATCAGGATTAATACGTAACATCAAATTTCCGGAATAAGGCTTTTGTGCGGGTCTGCCTGTTCTTTTGCTGACTTCAAGATAATGATCGACTGATTCATGGAACGCAGTTTCTAGCTCATCCACATTGCTACCGTGAAACGTAACAATATCATCAATACTTGCTAAACGACCAATAAAGAGTCGATCCTCTTCATCAAATTCAATTCTGGCTATATGATTCTTATATTTCATCATGTTCATGGTGTAATGCCTGCTTTTTTTTCAAAAATTCACGAGTTGCTTTTACTCGTTATCTCAGAGCCTCTTTATTTGGGTGCGGACGGTGAAAGTCAATACGTTTATTATTGTAACACTCTAAGTGGTTGCCATCATTAAGAATAAAAGTAACGGATGAACATTTAGTTCTATCTTTTTTTGCATCTAACGCAATGAATAATAATGCCACTTTTATGCTATTATTTATGTTATAGAGGAGAAAATTTGTGACTAATCTAAGTCGAATAACTATTGATCCAGCAATCTGTCATGGTAAGCCAGTCATACGAGGTATGAGGTATCCTGTTGAAAATATATTAGAATTGTTAAGTTCAGGTATGACTATCGATGAGATACTTGATGATTACGAAGACCTGGAACGTGAAGATATTTATGCTGTTTTGAGTTATGCCACTCGCCTTTCGCAAATTAAACGAATAGAAATCAATGCTGCAGCATGAAGTTTCTAATTGATGCTCAACTACCACGAAAGTTGGCAAAAACAATCAATGATGCACAATACCGTGCTATTCATACATTGCTATTACCAGACGCTAATAAAACGACTGATGCAGATATTAACCAATTATCTGTCACTGAAGAGTGGGTTGTTATCACGAAAGATTCAGACTTCGTGGATTCCTTCTTGTTAAAAAATGAGCCGTGGAAACTATTATTAATTTCAACAGGAAATATTCGAAATGATGAGTTGATAAAGCTTTTTGTATCAAATGTCCAAAATATAGCAATAGCATTTGAAACTCACTACTATCTGGAGCTAACTAAAACAAATCTTCTGATACACCAGTAATTTATAGTAATTCCCTGGCTTTTTCTAAATCATCAGGCGTGTCAACGGACAGACCATTGTAGTCGTCCAGTGTCACCACAAAAATAGAAATCCCATGTTCCAATGCCCGAAGCTGCTCAAGTTTTTCTGTTTTCTCCAGCGGCGTTTGTTCCAGTTGCATCAGTCGGATAAGTGTTTCACGAGTGTAGATATAAACACCAACGTGAATTTGACCTTTGTCTGCAATGTCGCCGTTTTGAGTGACGGGTATCATGTTTCTGGAAAAGTACAGTGCATTGCCTGCCACTGAGGTAACAACTTTAACATTTGAAGCTGCGGTTAAAATGTTTTTATCGGTAGTCCAGTGTGCAAGCGTGCCCATTTCAGGGTGCTGCTGATTAATGAATTCATTCACCAGATTATCAATGTGCTCAGGGTTGAGTGTGACCTCATCACCCTGAATATTGACAAAAATATCTGCATCGGAGTGCTGCATATATTCGGCAATTCGGTCTGTACCTGATGCGCAGTTTTCAGATGTCATGCTGACTGTGTAACCAGCGGCATCGACAACATCAAAAATTCGTTGATCATCGGTTAACACGACGACATCGCTTAGTGCAGATGATTTTTTTGCTTTTTCTACAACGTGCAAAATCATCGGTTTGCCAGCAATATCACACAAAGGTTTGCCAGGTAAACGCGATGAAGCGTATCGTGCTGGAATGCAGCCGATAACTTTATTCGTTTTCATGTGTATTAGCCACTTGCTTCCAGGTCTGGATCAGAGTGTTTATTTTCGTTCACTACTTTCATTAATACAAAATTATCCCTGGGTGATACTACTCGCGTGATTTCTTCTAATTTTAGTAGCGATGATGCGGTTTCGACAAAATCATAATGATTAAAATCATCAATCAAAATGAAGCCTTCTTTCATTCTTTTCTTTAATATGAGGTAAGCAAAGTTTCTGCCATTACCGTGCGGGCCATCAACTATGGCAAGGTTATAATTGGGTTTTAATGGGTAGTCTTTAAGGTCATAAAAGCAATTTTTTTGACTGGTTTTTGGTTTTCTCCAGCGTTTTCTAAATAAATTCCAGTCAATTTCAGCTTTGTTAAACATGGCTTCGTAGCTTTTATTGCTGCATGTCATAAGTTTTACCAGGGTGGCATCTGGATGTTTGAATTTTTCATCATTATCAAAGGAGTCGATATGAAGCTTTTTTTTTGTTGACTCTGCATAGTCGAGTAGAAACTGAGAAGAGAAACCAGAGCCAAATTCAATCGCTATAATTTCTGGCAAAGTATCCATTGCTTTTTGTAAAGCATTAAAAGCTGC
>CAZALW010000238.1:0-5580 GCA_964485705.1 uncultured Thiotrichaceae bacterium | reverse complement strand
TTCCCGCCTTATCTTCTTTGTGTAAAAAAACCGGCAGCTGGTTAATGATTGACGACGCTCATGGTTTTGGCACCCTGGGCAGCACCGGCAAAGGCAGTCTGCAACACTTCTCGTTAAACCAGCATGACGTACCCATTTATATGGCAACGCTGGGCAAAGCCATGGGTACAGCCGGTGCTTTTATTGCTGGCAGTGAGGAACTGATAGAAACCATCATTCAGCAAGCCCGCAGCTATATTTACACCACAGCCATGCCTGCCGCCATTGCTACAGCTACTCGCTGCAGTTTACAAATCATACAAAATGAACCCGAACATCTGGCTAACTTGAATAATAATATTTTATACTTTAGACGCTGTTGTCGAGAAGCTGATATAAGCATCGAAAACAGCCAGACAGCAATTCAGCCTTTACTCATCGGTGATGAAAAAAAAGCACTGAAAATCAGTCAGCAATTATTTGAAAAAGGATTTCTGGTCACCGCCATTCGACCACCAACCGTACCGATGGGTACATCACGATTAAGAATAACACTTTGTGCAAAGCACAAAAAAGAACATATTGAGCAATTGATCGAGACGTTATTGCCGCTATTAATGGCGTGTGCAATATCCCGTGATACTTCATAAATACTGCGTTTTATTCTTCGATTATCGGTGTTTGGGCAATACTGGTGTTTGTATTGGCAATCATATTTGCTCGCACTATATTAACTCGGCAGTCAAATATCGCACACGCAAGGCATCAATAAACTCCCCTGGCCTGTGTTGTAGATTTTATTAAGGGCTAGCCATTAACTGCAATCTACGCCTTGACCAGGAAATTTTCTTAATACCTTGAGCGCACGATATTTAACTGCCGAGTTAATAGTTAATCGTATTACCTTTTATAATGCCTGTGCGTAGCTTTTTAAATGCACGTCGATAAGGACTGTAAAGGGTCGTTTTTTCCATTCATCTTATTTTTCTAAACATTCGCATTAGTATATCGGGCATACTGATAACAGTGATGCTCACGGATTGATGATTCTGCCCGGCATAACCAGATATCAAAAACACCTTGCTGACATTTAAAATCTGGATTATCGCTCCAGTGGTAGCCTGCGCCCATTTTATCCAGGAGCAACCGGGATATATCGCTGATATTGCGCCGGTAGATACAGACCCTGACTTTTTAACACCTGAACACGATGCTGATAGGCCGCGCCAAACATCAGATGTTCAGCAACATCGACCACCTTGCGGTTTTTATAATCATGCAGATAGGTCGAGGCCACCCAGTCATTAAAAGCACCCATCGCAGGTCCACACCAGATCTGATAATCAAACTCACGGCCTTTAATACCGGCATTTGACCAGCGGGAAGACTGACCCAGATACCAGCGAAAAACCAGCGCCATCTGTTTTTTGGGATTATCTTTTGCCTTCTCGATTACCGATGGATCACGTTTCTGGAAAAATTCTACGGTCTGCTGCCAGATGTTATCTACAGTATTTTGCAGGATCTGTTTCTCCACCTTCTCCAGCTCTGCAGTTGGAATTTCAGAGAGGCTGTTATAAGTGGAATACAACTCATATAACTTCTGTGCACGCATGGGGAACAAAGTCCCTTTTTTGAGAACCTGCAATTTGATGCCGCGTTCAAACATGTCGGATGCCGGAGCCATCATCACATCGGCCATACTTGCCTGCGCCAATAATTTACGGGTATGCTCAGAGGCTCCCGCCTCCACGCAACTCTGGTTAACCGAGCCGGTAACGACATAGGCCGCACCCATCATATAACAGGCCAGTGCTGCATCCGGTGTCGCCACACCACCACCGGCACCCACGCGAATTTCAACCGGGTATAAACGCTGTTGCTGAATATCATCACGTAAGGCAATTATTGATGGCAACAGAACGGTCAGCGGGCGATTATCGGTATGTCCGCCCGAATCAGCTTCCACCGTAATATCATCGGCCATGGGAACTTGCTGTGCCAGTTGTGACTGCTGCTGGCTGAGCAAGCCATCCGCGACCAGTTTATTGAGTATCTTCTCAGGAGCCGGCTGCATAAAGACAGTGGCCACCTCTCGTCTGGAAACCTTGGCAATAATTTTATTATTGATCTGAATATGGCCCTGCTGACCCTGTTGCAGGCCTTTAGCCCGATAATACACCAGTGAAGGTGTCATGTTGAAGAAGGCAGCAGCCTCAATCACATTCACACCGTATTTCAGGTAGAGATCGATAGTGCCCTGTTCAATCGCCGGTTCGGATGGATTATGGATAAAATTAAAAACATAGGGGCCGTTGGCTAGTGCTTGCTGTATATTTTTTATCGCCAGTTCGACACGATTAAGGTCGAGACCACCTGCCCCAAAAGAGGCCAGAATATTTTCTTTTCCCAGGCTGATGACCATCTCTTCAGAGGAGATGCCATTCGCCATGGCACCGATCATATAGGCGTACTTCACTCCATAAAATGCCTTAAAAGCGGGATCGCCTAATTGCTCTGCAAGCATCGGCGGCACAAAAGCGGTGATTTTTTTGACATCATCGCAGCCTTCATTATTGATAATAATCTGCTCATTATGCTGAATGATATAACACGATTTATGCAGTTTCTGCAAACACTCCAAACCCTGAATCGACATCTTATTCGGCCTCCTGAATGCTAAGGCCGATATTTTCTACCGAGTAGATCCGCAGCTCATCTTTCCACAAATTACCATCAATAAGAATATCAATCCGACCGCTGTTGTTCCTGATCTCCTTGATATGAACCTCAAGTGTCATCTGTTTGTTGTCCGGGATAATCTGTCCCCGATAGATCCACTTAGCTTCATCTTCAACCAGACCAAAACGTGGGTTTTTAAAGTTTTTGCCCAGATCCTGTTGCAGAGCATAGACCTGTATCGACTGAATCATCGCCTCCACACCCAGAGAACCGGGCATTACCGGATCTTGATAGAAGTGGCAGGGATAGAACCAGTCGGAGGCATCGATAACATTCATCGAGTGGACATATCCTTTGCCATATTTGCCACCATCAACAACCACAATTGATTCATCAATAAAGTCCAGCATGCCACCAGCCAGATGGTAATAAGGTTTATCCTTTTTAGCGGCATAAAAATCTAACCTGGCCTGTTCTGAGTGAAGGTCTATCTCAATCAGCCTGTGCTGAGATATCGACTCTTCTTTATACCAGGGTAATAGTTTTTTGCCCTTATCCATGCCCACCTGATTAGACAGCGCATCGGCGATAAAGAAACCAAACACCGCATCACCTTCATAAAAGGTTTCACCGTCACAAATCAGCTCAAAGGTAAATTTCTGGATAATATTGTTCATCACCGCAGAAGTAGAGACCATGGTCGATTTATTGACAATGGTTTTGCCGCGCAGATCAATCTCTTTAATCAATCGTCCAGTACCATCCAGATTACGGAAATAGAGATTCGAATCCGGGTAGATCAAGGTGCTGCCAATGTGTGAGGTCAAAAAACCATTCGGCTGTAATGCGATTTCCATCAACATGGAATAAGGCGATAAGGCCGGGTAGGCGTTCTCGGTGCAGAACCAGATATCTTCAGCGACATCATATTCAGTGCTACAGCCGCTAGTATTTTCAAAATCATGACGTTCACCTTCCACCGTCATCACCCGATGCATCAATTGCAGATAACCATTGGGGGTACGCGGTGGACGTCTTGGCGGGTCGCCAGCTTTTGCCGGTGGCTGTTTATAAATTGCAAACTCCGAGCCAAAACAGGCTTCAATATCACCAGTGGCAAAATGTACTATCTGCTCTTCGGTGAATAGCGGTGCTTTTGCCGCAGAGCTGATTGTCGTTTGTGGTACAACAGCCAGTGGCGGTGCGACCTTTTCAGATAACTCAAGACAGACATTTCTAAAATCGACCACCACTTTGCCATCAATAAGAATATCGACATTACCTTTGGCATAGGGTTTAGGGCTAAGACCTATTTCCGTCACTTCCAGTCGATAGGTCATTAATCGATCTTTGGGTAGCGCCTGCCCCCGGCAACGAATAGGCTGAGCTATGTTCTGCATAGTCTGGAAGCGAGCATCTTCCACTTTGCTGTTTAAGCCCAGATACAGCATGAAAAATTGCAGTAACTGGACACAGCCTTCAGACATCAATGAGCCGGCCAGAACGGGATCATCACGGAAGTGACTGGTAAAATACCACTCATCCGGCAACAGCTCTTTTTCGGCCTCAATCAGTCCCAGCCCCCACAATCCACCACTACGATCAACCGAGGTGATGCGATCCAGCATCAGTATTTTTTCTGATGGAAAATGCAAAGACGGGTTTTTGCCCATTTTGTCGTAGGCTGGACTGGCATAACAACTGGCTAAATCGCCAGTCATCAGTGAGTGCATATCGTTCTGATCAAAAGAGGTTTTGGCACACTGTAAAAGGGGCGTAAACGAAGACTTTGTCACCTGTTCTCGTTTAGTAATCTCTTCGTTGGTGCGGATAACGCCCTTACCGACGGCAAGCTCCTCTTCCGAGAAGAACCCGGCACAACCCTCATCCATTTTCAGGATCATTTTATCGCCGACAAAACACTCATAAGAGAAAAAGAACAGCAGGTTGTTTTTATGTTTGGCAAAAGAATTGATGGAAATTTCGTAACGCAAGGTCTGGCCTTCTTTGGGCTGATCATCCAGGAAAGTCAAAGTACAATCCAGCAAACGGTATAAATATTTGCCCCTGTTATCAAAATCGATACCCATGTAGCTGATCAGCAACAGGTCACATTGACCCGATTCGATACAGATACAGGTTGGTATCTGAGCGTCCGTTGAATACCAGGCATTGTGTGGAATGTCATATTCCGTGGTCATTTTAGAGGCTACAAACTCGCCTCGTTTTGCCTGCATTTCAGTAACACGGGTGACCAGCAAATAGGGATCCATCGGCAGCATCACCCGTTTTGGATAGCTGTCGATGATGTCATATTCAGCACCAAAAACGTTGCCGATTTTGCCATAGGCAAATTCACGCAGATCCTGTTCACTGTAAATGATTTGCTCGGGGGTACTGTATTCTGATGGCAATAACGGTTGAACCGCTACGTTCTCATTGGATGCAGGGGCTGTTGTTTGAGTGACTGCACTGGCCTGTACAATATGCTGTGAACCGGGTGAATAGATGCTGTTGATAATAGATGCAGTTAAGGTTTGCAATCCTTGATGCCTTGTTGCCATAAATCCAGCATGCATTTTGCTGATATTAATATTATGCCGTAACATCTTTCGCAGCATTTCATCCTGGTAGTCGGACGAATTTGCAATGATATATCCAGCTCTAGCATTGGCTACTATTTTTCTATCCGGCATGTTTTGCCTCTTTTTATCTATACTCACTGAATGCAGTTTATTTTCTGCTGCCGCTGTGTTTGGTTGAGGCACAGCCGCTGCCTGGTGTTGAGCAATGTTAACAATATCTGCTTTTTTGGTGTCTGCGATAAATTCTTCTACAACAGGTTTTAATGGTTCGGCTTGCTTTTGTTCAACTTGTGCCTGTTCAACCCGCTTCTGTTCAACCCGCTTCTGTTCAACT
>CAZALW010000237.1:0-5599 GCA_964485705.1 uncultured Thiotrichaceae bacterium | reverse complement strand
CTGCTGGTCAGTGATGCTTATTTTGGCACACTACAGGTTTATAAAGATGGCAGGGCGCTGGGTTTATTAAAACATACTTTATTAAAACATGGTTTATCAAACGATGCTCACGCTGAAAATTTAATCTTTAAATCACCCACCAGTTTAACCTTGTTTAACAATAAACTTTATATCACCGATACATTAAACAATAGTATTGAAATTTATCAACTGCATAAAACACAAGACAACGAGTCCACAGTAAAACTGATAAAAAAACCAGAATCAGGCAGCTCCAGAAAAAACTGTGTGATTTGTCATGTCTCATGGGCGGATGACCCTCTTGAAAAACCTTGGCCACGAAATAATGACTATGACTCCATAATAGGTAATCAGACAGATGATCAAATAATCCCCGTTGCCCATGAAGACATGTGTTATAGCTGTCATCATGGCGCTGTTATTGATTCAAGAGATGCTATCGGAGACAAATATCAGCATCCTGATATTCATCACCGGCGAGATAACGCCGCTGTGGATGGTAGTAGTGATGAAGAGCAGGATAAGATTGCAAAGGAATTTCCTTTAATCAGCGATTTTAAGTCAAACAAAAAAGAACTGTACTGTGGCAGTTGTCATACTCCGCACAAGTTTGAAACACAAGACTCAGGTAGCCCCGGCAAACATAATATTAGCTGGATGCGCGAAACAAACCACACTGGAGAGATTTGTTTGTCATGTCATCAATCAAAAATTGATAATGTGCAACATGAAAAACGAGAAACCAGGGGGGTGAATCATCCCATTGGTATTTATTTAAAACACAATAGTTTTAGTGCAGAAAATAGTAAGCTCTCAATAAGCCGGGGTGGCACAGTGTTTGAGACTGTCGGTAGCATGGATGCTACCGTCAAGCCTACAGGGATGTATTCACGGTGTGTCTCTAACACTGTGCCACCCCGGCTTATTGAGAGTTTGCCGGAAGATAAAAATAACACGCTTTATGCAAGAGATGAAAATCTGCATGATGGACTGCCTGAAGCAATGATGGCTGATGCCATGTTAGGTGATAAACAGCAGATAATTTGCCAGAGCTGCCACAAAGTGCATGGTTCAGATGAACAGCAACTTACCGTTATTAAAGCTAATGAAATGTGTGTGTCATGCCACCAACGTCACAACGCAGAAGATATAGAGTCGGCGCGTAAAAAAGGTGTGCATCCGGTGAATATCAAACTTGAAGAGCCAGTAAAAATTAATGACAAAGAGATTGAGTTTATAAGCTGTGCTACCTGCCATAGCGCGCACAATGGCAAACCCGATAGCGCATTATTAGTAATGGATAATAAAAATGGTGAGCTGTGTAATATTTGTCATGAAGATTATAAAAAGCTGGTCAATACCGATCATGACCTGCGCCTCAGCGCCAGAAAAAGCAAAAATAGATATGATCAAATGCCTGAGCAAATAAGCGTCTGTGGAAGTTGTCATAGTATGCATGAGGCAGAAGAAAGCGCAAACAATAGAAGATTGTCACTTGATGCCACAGTTGAAAATCCCTACCAGGGAAAAGAAAAACCATTACCACGAGACCAAATGTGCCTTAACTGTCACCATAAAGACGGCGCGGCAGATAAAGCGCAAATAAAATATTTCAGCCACCCGACAAAAGACATGATACTGCGCTCGAACAAAAAAATAATGCCCTTGCTGGATAAAAACAATAAAATAAGTGAGTTTGGTGAAATCGCCTGTATTACCTGCCACAACCCACACCGCTGGTCAGCCCATAAAGACATAAAAGAGTCAGTTATAGCAATAGGCATGGCAACAGCAACAGAGGTGCAAAAAAATCAAAACAAGGGCGATATACTCAGCAGTTTTTTACATAATAAAGAAATACACAATTCATTTTGTAAAGACTGCCACGGTATTGAAACAAAAATTAAATATAAATATTATCATCTTGAGTTGTCGAGGTAGACAGGGTTGTCTACATATTAATTCAAACGATCATATTCTTCTGCTTCTACATCAGGAACTTTTGACATAGCTTCTAAAAATGCAACTTCATTTCCTCTTTTGGCTCTTTCTTTTAAATAATTTTCTGTCATCAATGCAGACATTTTTTCTGCAACTGCGGATGCTATGAATTGATTGATAGAAATGCCTTCTTTCTTTGCCAGAAACTTAACGCCATCATGCAGGGAATTTGCCAACCTTAAACTTAGTGTGCTCATACTAATAAACCTCTTTCTTTCATAAATTCATAGGGAGTCACTGCAATAATTCCAAATTTTTCAGACTCCTTAAAATCTTTTTTATTAAATGTAACGATGTATTTACTTTGTGATTTTACTGCCAGCTCAAGAACCAAATCATCTTTTTGATCTTTTAGAATGGGTCTCCACAGGTAGAATATTTCATGTATTTTTGACTTGCTTAAGAAATAGTCAAGAATTGTTTCAATATCTTTTTCTGTAAGATTTACAGCCAATCCCTCTCTTTTAGCTACTGATTCATATTCGATAAACAGTGGGACTGAAATATTTGATATAAACACATTATCTTTGAGAGACATCAATAGTTTATATGATGCACCTCTTTGAGACTTTAAGGCCGCAATAATTACATTGGTGTCTATAGTTATATTTACAATCTCCATATTTGGTATTATATACAATACCTAAATATAAACAAGTTCTTCGGTCTGCAGTAGTGGCGCAAGGATGTTTTTATTGGCTGAACACAAAGTGGATGCACTGGCGTTTATCCGCCCCACGGAACTGCAATGGCAATAGCCCAGCAAAATCACCATATCGTTCTGTTGGGGGGTTACCCCAACAAATGGGTCTTTCTTCTAAAAGTGTAAGTCTTTTCGTCAAACTGTGTTATCTCACACAGTGATTAATTTTAATTATCCTGTAAGGCAATGTTTTTATTGAAAATATTTATTGGTATGTTTTTTGCTATAAGCTTTTGTATCTAAAATAAAAAAAGTTGTGGAGAAGACATGAAAAAAATACCGTTTATTAATGCAGTATCGAAGTTGGCGCTGCTTAGTGCAGTGGGTTTACTGGTTGCCTGTAGTAGTGGCGATAACGATCCTGTTGGTGCCAGTATCAGCGGTACTATTTTTGCAGCAGCTGTTAATGGTGCACAGGTTAGTGTAATTGATGGTAGTGGTAATGAAGTGGCAGCTCCTGTACCAACCAATGATGATGGTGAGTACACCCTGACCATCCCACATGGTAGTTTGAATCAGGGGCTGTATATCAAATCTATCGGCGGGTCATTTACTGATGAAGCAACGGGTCTTAATGGTAATGCTGGTGAAATGCTGGCTTTTGTGGCAGCTATAAAAAATGGTGATAGCGTATCAGTGACTCCAGGCTCAACCATTATTGCAACTCTAATAGCGAAGGGCGGTAAAACTCTGGCTGAGGCTCAGACGGCTTTTGCTGATGCATTTGGTTATGCGCCGGATGCTTCCATTGTTCCATTAAATGCAACGGTTGCGCCCGTAGATGGCGCAAGTGAAGAAGCGAAACTGGCAGGTTTGCGGGCAGCGACTTTTAGTCAGTTGGCGATGGATTTAGGGTTGTCACAAAACGACCAGTTTGACCTGTTTGATGCCCTGGCTAAGGATTTATCTGATGGTGAATTGAATGGTGTTGATGCATCTGATGTAGTAGTTACTGTTGGTGCTGTAACGCTTAAAGCTGATATACATAGTAGTTTTAGTCAGGCACTGACTGGTTTTCGCGCTAGTGGCAATAACCAATCAGGTCTGACTCCAAACAAAATTGGCCATGTACCGTTTGCTAAAGTAGCGATGACAAACAGATATAAAATTGAATACCTGCCCGGTGCGATGGATGCGCAGACAGGCAAGACTGAGTTCAAGTTGCGTATTACTAAAAACAGTGATGAAAGTGCAGCAACCGGATTGACACCAGGCATGATGCCAATGATGAATATGGAAGCACATAGCCATAGTTCGGCAAAGGGTAGTTGTATTGAAGATGGCTCCACCGGCATTTATGACTGCACCATGTATTATGTCATGGGTTCAGTTATGGGCAGTGGCGACTCCATGGGTTACTGGATGCTAACAGTCAAGCCGGTAATGGATGAGTCTGCTAAATTCTATCCACTGGTTAAACATATGGCAATGGGCGGCACCTCGCTGGTGAAGCTCAAGGGACAGAGTGGCGACATGGTGCCGGGTATGACTACATCAGAAATGCAACGTACTTACCTTCTGTTTAAAGATGGTTTTAGTGGCATGGGTAATGATCGTATCTTTAATCTGTATATTGCAACCAGAGAAAACATGATGAGTTACCCTGCGGTATTTGCTGGGGCAACGCTTAATGAGTGTGCTGTTGACAGCGATAAGTGTAAAACTGCCCATCAGTTGAATGCAAATACGATGACTGTTGAAGTTTCTACTGATGCGAGTGCCTGGGTAGGTGCTACTGATGTGGGTAACACCGGTCACTGGACAGCCACAGGCTTAACCGGTCTGGTTGATGACGCAGAAGGCAAAATTTACGTCAGGCTTACCATCAACGATGAAGTAAAAACGACCAATGGTAAGGATGAAGAAGTTGTTACAGTAGATGGAACTCCCATTCTTGATTCTAATGGCAATGAGATCCCTAATAAGTACGCCACCTTCACCATAACCCCTGGCGGAATGTAAACAACAGATGTTATTTTCTAAAAAAATGACCCTTGCAGCTGCAGGGGTCATCTGCTTGTCAGCGCCGTCCGTATGGGCGGCTTCCTGTTGTGGCGGTGGCTCTGCCACTTCACTAATTCTGCCCAAGTTCTCCAGCGCGATGATGGATATCTCGCTGGACGTGGAAAAATACAACGGCTTTTGGGATAGTAACGGTGACTATCGTAAAGATCCACCGGGCAGTGACCTTAATCAATATCGACTAAATCTGGGTTATGCCATGCGCCTGGCATCACGCTGGCAGGCGGCGATTGTTGTGCCCTATGTGTGGAACAGCAACCAGTATGCCGGTTTGTCGTCCAACACTAATGGTCTGGGTGATATGACGCTGGGTTTAACCTATGAAGCCTTTGATGGCATTAAATGTATCTGGAAGGTTCGCAACTGGCAGGATCTCATCCCCGCTGCTTATTTTGGGGTGGCGTTAACCGTGCCGACAGGCATATCACCCTATGATGATGTGACCAACAGTTTTGATATTACCGGTCGGGGTTTTTATCGCCTGGATGCGAACATGCTGCTCGATAAAACCATTTATCCGTGGAATGCTTCATTACTGCTTTCATATGGCGTTTATCTGGAGCGAGATGTTAATCGTGAGTACGGTAAATTTGTCGAACCGTATAAAAAGGATTTAGGCGACAGGATGCTGGGAACGGCAACATTTGGTTACACCCATTTTCTTGACAACATGGATACCATGACCTTTACCCTTAGCTATTCACACCTGAGCCAGGATGCTGGCAGCATAAACAGTCGACCGGATTTTTCCACTGAAATGGAGAAAGATTCCATTGGCGTGATAGCAGCTTACTCTACAATGAACCGTGACTGGGTGTATAAACTCAGCTTTATTCATTCCATGCCAAAAGA
>CAZALW010000236.1:0-5635 GCA_964485705.1 uncultured Thiotrichaceae bacterium | reverse complement strand
AGTCAGCAACTCAGCAAGTGTCTGAAAACAAGAAGCAGAATAATGTTAAAAAACTGAGCTATAAAGATCAACGGGAACTGGATTCCCTGCCAGCACAGATAGAAAACTTTGAGCAGCAGATTGAGGCGCTGCAAAATAAAATGGCAGATGATGAATTTTATCAGCAGGGGAAAGATGAAATTCAGAAAGTACAGCAGCAATTGATTGAAGCTGAGGCGAGCTTGTCGCGTTGTTATGTGCGTTGGGAAGAGCTTGAATAAAGCAGTGAATAGTTAATAGTGAAAAATCAAAAACCAAACCAAAAAACATTGTTGTACCTGGTGGATAATTTTAAAATTCACTATTCACTATTCACTATTCACTGATTTTTTCACCCCATGCAATAACACCCAGTCATCTTCATAAACGGCTGTATCCATTTCAAAAAACTCAGAATAAGCTCGATGAACAGATTCAACCTGTTCCTTTAAAATACCTGATAATACAACGTGACCTTTTGTTTTTGTGTGCTCGGCAAGCATAGGTGCTAGTTCAACCAGCGGGCCGCTGAGTATATTGGCAATCACCATATCGTATTGTGTATTCGGGTGCTGTATATGAAAATCGTCAGGCAGGAAGGTTTTAATTTTTTCCTTAACACAATTTGTTGTTGCATTATCAATCGTGGCGGTTAAAGCCTGTGGGTCAATATCAACACCATCAGCATGCTCTGCGCCGAGCATACAGGCGGCAATAGCTAATATCCCTGAACCACAACCATAATCAAGGATACTCTCCTGCGCTTTATTATTTAGATTATTATTTAGAGCAATGTTTTTGTCTAACCAGCGCAAACATAACGACGTGGTTGGGTGGGTGCCTGTGCCAAAGGCTAGCCCCGGATCCAGACGTAGATTAATCGCTTCTGGCTCAGGTGGCTCGATATGCAACGGGCATACCCAAAGACGTTCACCAAATGCCATGGCATGGAAATGTTCCATCCATGCACGTGTCCAGTTTTTATCTTCCAGTATCTGTGTTGTGCAACTATAGCGGGCATCACTCAGGCAGTGGTTTATTTCATCAAGCAGGTTTTGTTGATTATTATCTAAAGTGAACAGGCCGGTTACAATCACGCTATTCCATACCGGTGTCTCGTTTGGTTCTGGTTCGAGAATGGGCTGGTCAGCGGCATCAGTTAAGGTGACAGTTTGTGCGCCTACGCCGAATAAACAATCTTCAACCAGTTCTGCATGGTTTTTTGTGGTGTTAATAGAAATTTGAAGCCAGCTCATATTAGTGTGCCTGGATATGGGTCAGGGTATAAGAATGTTATTGAATTCTTATGGTATTTTATATTAAGTCAGTGTAGTCTAAGTGGTATTGTTAATGTGGCGTAAACGTTTTTTTAAGCTGTTTGTCTATTCGATTGTGAAAATTAGCAGAATTAACTGGAGGGGTTTTATTAATGGATACGCAAGCCTGGCAAAGTGCAAAAAATTCACTTAAAGCGCAGGATTATAAAGCAGCTGAGCGAGATTTTAAAAAAGTGCTGGACACAATGGATGAGCATAATGAGAAATATAATAATGTATTGTCGCATTATGGTTTGGTGCAAGTGCTAAATGCACCCGAAAACAAGGTGGAAAATGGTCTGCTGCTGTGTCGTGAAGCGGCAAGCAATGAACTGGTTGATGGAGAAGTGTTTTTGAATTTAGCTTGCGCTGAATGGCACAGTAATAATCGGAAGCGTGCTGTTGTGGCGATTAGTCATGGCATGGAGATTGACAGGGGTAACCAACGGTTAACTCATGCCTGCTCTGGACTCGATTGCCGAAAAAAATGCTGTTTTTCTTTTTTATCGCGTAGCCACAAGCTGAATCGCCTGTTCGGCCGCCTCATGCGCCGCCCTGCACCTGAGATAACGGTACATAGTTTGCTTTATTAAGGCGTTTTTATTTTGTTAAGTAAGTTGTGGTTTTAGTTGTAAATGGCTGTTTACGACACTTAGCGGACGTTAAAAACTAAACCCCCTCAATCCCCCTTTGAAAAAAGGGGGAGGTAAAAAGGCTTTAGTCCCTCCCTTTTTGAAAGGGAGGTTAGGAGGGTTTGTTTTTTCTGTGTGTCCGCTAATGACCGTAAACAGTCATTGAATACTACTGCGATGATCAGTCAGGTGCCGGCTTGATAACAAGAACAAACTCAGCGAATACGATGATCGCGTATTGGTTCCGGATTCCAGCCACGATAAAATCCCTGGAAATCCGGGTTTTGCCAGCCAGTCTCAGCAGTTTTTTCTTTTGGCGGTTTCAAACTGGCCGTGTAAGCTAACACCGCTTTTTCTTCCCTCAGTGAATAATTCTGGATCTGCTCCACCATCTCTTTATTAGCGTTTCGGCGGCGACCATCACGTATCCACCTGTATTGCCTGACCAGATACTGGTAATGCTGACCATAAAGTACAGGCGCATGTTTTTTGGCATCCCCTTCGCCGGACTCACCATGACAGTCTGCACAATCAAATTGATAAATTTCTTTACCCATTGCTATATATCGACCGCTTCCCTGACCGTTATTAGCGGTCATCGGCAGCGTGGCGATATAACCGGCAACATCGGCAATATCCTGCGGCCCACCAAGTACTCGCTCGGTAGTAAATGCACGCATAATGGGGTTATCTCTGTTGCCAGCACGTATGTCGGACATTTGTTTGATAGTCACATCCGGCAATTGTCCGGCAATCTGTGGATAAGAGCCGTTTTGGCTGCCCCAGCCCTCCGGGCCATGACAGGTCACGCACAACTTGTACAGCTGCCGACCATTATCAATATCCGGTGTCAATTTAAGTGCTGTCTCAAATACACCGGCAGCCTCATCTGCAGTTAATTTTTCCTCTGCATTCGTACTGCTACAGGCCATAATCAAAATACCAAACAGCGATGCAGGAATATATTTTATTTTATCCATAACCGAAAAAGTACCAGTGCTAAATTATCATGTTGTTTGAGCTTACTGGATTTAACGCCCTTCGTAAACTCCACTATGATCAACCATCATCTTTAACGCAGCAGCACCTTTTATTCCAGCACCTCTCGCTTTAGCAACGAGCATGTCTATTTGTGCTGGAAACACATGAGGAAATAATTTATCCCAGTTAGCCAGTGCTTTTTCAGTTTTTCCATTCTGTTCAAACACAACAGCTTCGTCTGCAAGCAGGTATGATTTTTTTAACAACAGCATGGCTGTTACTAATTCATCGATATCATTCAAACCTTCTACCTGAAGTTCTACATTCGCTGGATCATGTTTTTGAAAAACAACTTCAAATACTGCAACATTAAAAACATGACGTAGCGTTTCTGAGTAGCTTGTCATTTGATATGGTGTTAATAATGCGGTGACCAAAAGCTCCAGGTAATAACCATTAAATAAATTACCCGAAATTCTGTTCCAGGTTTTTATCATTCGTATGATTGCTATCAACTGGCCTTTATGACGAACATTTTGTTTTACAAAAATTTCATTATATCTCGTGATGTCATATTTCACCCATTCATTAAATTTTTCATCAGGAAACATATAGGTATTATCGGAGATGGCATAGGCAGGTCGAATTTTAAAGCGAAAGCCTTTTACTGGAAGCATTAAAACACTTTGATTTTTCAGTACATAAGCATCAGGATGTTGCTTGATCAGGCAGTCACTTAATTTCTTAAATACCCGGTACGGCAGGATATTTTTCACATCATCCTGCCTGTACACAACCAGCATATCAACGGTGCAGCCAGCCAAAGGTGACACAATGGTTTTGCGTGAAAAAGCCCCATAGAGTACAGTAGTAAATGTACTGAGGTACTGCGACAGGTAATGTTCAATATCAGCCTGACTTTGTGTGATTAAGGTATATTCACCCAGAGTTAATTCAGTATTTTTTGCCAGTAGTTCAAAAGCAGCATTAACACTAATAGATAGCTGCTCAGATTCTGTCATTTGGGTACCTCTGTAAAACCAGGCTTTTTGTTTGCGTACAAGGCTGCAGTTTTTTGAGCGCAGCAACATATAAATAATACATGCAAAAACAAAAAAGCATGCATTACCATAGCCATAAAAAAAGAGTGTTTTTAGATGCAGCCATTCATTGCTCTTAGTGTTATTTTAAAAGTATACTGATATCTTCAAGTTTAGCCACAATAAGCCGCAGGTAAAGATGTCGTTAGAAAATATTCGCTATGTATTAGTCTGGTCACCCTGGCTACGCTTAAGTCATTGGTTGATTGCCGCTGGCACACTGTTTCAGATTACTAGCGCCTGGGCACTAAAGCATGATAGTGCCAATTACACGTTTTGGCTGGACTGGCATATCATAAGTGGCCAGATAATACTCATGGCGCTCATTTTGCGAATCGCGCTTTTCTTTGTCCCCGGCAGCAGTAACTGGCGGACTTTTATGCCTAAAAAAGCACAACACCAGGCGATGCTGCAAATGATCAAATTTTATCTTAGCTTTGGGCGTTTCCCATTGCCTAACTGGCATGCACATAATCCACTTTGGCTACCGCTTTACCTGATTATGTTTCTGGTTTTAGCCGGCGGCACAATCAGCGGTTTATTATATGACTCAACACAAAGCATTGCCGGCTATTCGATTGACGTGCTACACCGTAACTTCGCCTGCATAATCATTATTTTTTCACTATTTCACATTGTTACCGCATTGTTACACGAGCTGAAAGGCAAAGGCGCTTTTATTTCAGCCATGATAAACGGATACCGTTATTTTCACCTTACCGGTCAGGATAATGCCATCAACAATCCTTCTCAGAAAAATCAAACTGAAAAAAAATCGGTTACTATTTCTGTTGATAACATTAAGAAACACACCATACGCGGGCAGGATTAATTTGCAGCAAACCCCATCTGGAAACTTTTTAAGCCTGACCGAGTCTCAATACCCGTTAACAATAGTAGCTAAGATCAGCAGGTATCCTTATGAAAAAAGCCTTTATCGTCGTTGCGTGTTTAATTTCTGCAGTTGCCATGACCACTGCATTTAGTAATGATAATACGCAAGCAACATCTTCCTCCGGTTATGTTAAACCAACAAATACCGAACTAAAGCAGCGCCTGACACCACTGCAATATTCTGTTACTCAAAATGACGATACCGAGCGGCCGTTTAAAAATGAATTTTGGGATGAAAAACGAGATGGTATTTATGTCGATGTGGTCAGTGGCGAACCGCTATTTTCATCTACGCACAAATATAAATCCGGTACCGGCTGGCCGAGTTTTTATCAACCACTGGAAGCCACCAACATTGCTGAGAAAAAAGATTACTACCTGATATTCCCGCGCACCGAAGTACGCAGTAAAAACGCTGATTCTCATTTGGGGCATTTATTTAAAGATGGGCCGGAGCCAACGGGTTTACGTTATTGCATTAACTCAGCATCGTTAAAATTCATACCAAAAGACGATTTGAAAAAACAAGGTTATGAGGAATACGCGGGGCTATTTGAAAAATAGCCAGCACTTGCATTGTATAAATCTGTATTTCATTTGATAGGCAGTGTCAGATATGAAATGTCTGATTTCGACACATAGCGGACGTTAAAAACTAAACCCCCTCAATCCCCCTTTGAAAAAAGGGGGAGGT
>CAZALW010000235.1:0-5658 GCA_964485705.1 uncultured Thiotrichaceae bacterium | reverse complement strand
CTGTTATTGGCGCGTTAGAGGCTCGCAGAAAAGAAATTGCTGATGGTCTTGCTGCTGCCGAACGTGGCCAGCATGCACAGGAATTAGCCGAAAAACGTGCGACTGAACATATTAAAGAAGCCAAAGGACAGGCATCAGACATAATCACTCAGGCACAGAAACGTGCAAGTGAAATAGTTGAAGAAGCCAAAGGTGATGCTAAGACAGAAGCAAGCCGAATTGTTGCTGGTGCCAATGCTGAAATTGAGCAGGAAACAAATCGTGCGCGTGAGCAGTTACGGCAGGAAGTGGTTGTTTTAGCCATTGTCGGTGCTGAAAAAGTTCTAAAGCGTGAAGTCGATAAAAAAGTTCATGCTGGTGCTTTGAATGAGCTGGCAACGCAGCTTTAATTAATAAATGTTAGGTAGATTATTTAGGTAAACACAGGTTATGTCAGATTTTACTACTGTAGCAAGACCTTATGCTAATGCCATTTTTGATATCGCGAATGGCGCTGCTCACGAAACCAGCGAGCTGGAATCATGGGGCGATGCACTGGCAAATCTTGCCAATGTCATTAGTGACGGGCAAATGAGTGAACTACTGGATAACCCTGAGTTAGGAAAAATCCAGAAAGGCGAGCTGGTCATTCAGGTTTTAGGTGACAGCCTGACACAGCAGCAACAGAATCTGGTCAAGCTAATGGCTGAGAACGGTCGCTTGAAGATGATGCCGGATGTTGTTGAACAGTTTGAGGCAGCTCGCGCAAAGGCCGAAAATAAAGTGGAAGCACAGGTAGTTTCAGCTTTTAAATTAACTGCCGCCGAGACAAAAGAATTAGTTAACACTTTAAAGAATAAACTTGGCAAAGATGTTACTTTGACCACAACGATTGATAAATCATTGATTGGTGGAGTTATTATCAAAGCCGGTGACACAATTATTGACGCGTCGATGAAATCGCAACTTGATTCACTCGCGCTTTCATTAGGCAGATAAGAGGCACATATGCAACTCAATCCATCAGAAATCAGTGAACTGATTAAATCACGAATTGAAAACTTTGATCATAAAGTTGAAGCACGTACCGAAGGTACCATTGTCAGCCTGACTGACGGTATTATTCGAATTCACGGGCTTGCCGATGCAATGCAAGGCGAGATGATCGAATTACCCGGTGATACTTTTGCTATGGCGTTAAACCTGGAGCGCGACTCTGTCGGTGCGGTAGTTTTGGGTTCTTATGGTCATTTGACTGAAGGCGATACCGCTAAATGTACCGGTCGTATCCTGGAAGTTCCCATTGGCGAAGCAATGTTAGGTCGTGTGGTTGATGCCTTAGGTCTGCCAATTGACGGCAAAGGCCCGATTGATACAAAACTAACCGCGCCGATTGAAAAAATTGCCCCCGGTGTGATTGAACGCAAATCGGTTGATCAGCCAGTACAAACCGGTCTCAAAGCGATTGATGCCATGGTGCCGATTGGTCGTGGTCAACGTGAATTGATTATTGGCGACCGTCAGACAGGTAAAACAGCGGTAGCGATTGATGCCATTATCAACCAGGCAAACACCGGTGTGAAATGTATATATGTTGCAATTGGTCAAAAAGCATCAACTGTTGCCAATATTGTTCGTAAACTGGAAGAGCATGGCGCAATGGAACATACCATTGTTGTTGCCGCCAGTGCGGCTGAATCTGCAGCTATGCAATATATCGCGCCCTACTCTGGTTGCTCCATGGGTGAATACTTCCGTGACCGTGGTCAGGATGCATTAATTATTTATGATGACTTAACCAAGCAGGCCTGGGCATATCGTCAGGTTTCATTGTTATTACGTCGTCCACCGGGGCGTGAAGCCTATCCAGGTGATGTTTTCTATTTGCATTCACGTTTGTTAGAACGTGCCTCACGGGTAAATACTGACTATGTAGAAAAATTCACTAATGGTGAAGTTAAAGGCCAGACTGGTTCGCTAACGGCATTACCGATTATTGAAACTCAGGATGGAGATGTTTCCGCATTCGTACCAACCAATGTGATTTCCATTACCGATGGTCAGATCTTCCTGGAAACAGATTTATTTAACTCCGGTATTCGCCCGGCGATTAATGCCGGTCTGTCAGTATCACGAGTAGGTGGCGCGGCTCAAACCACTATTATCAAAAAATTAGGTGGCGGTGTGCGTCTAACGCTTGCACAATATCGTGAACTGGCTGCCTTTGCCCAATTTGCCTCTGACCTTGATGATATAACACGAGCGCAGTTGGAACGTGGTCAGCGAGTGACCGAGTTGATGAAACAGGCGCAGTACTCTCCACTGTCTGTTGCTGAAATGGCGATGAGCTTATATGCAGCCAATGAAGGCTACCTGGATGAAGTGGATGTTAAAAAGATTGTTGATTATGAATCAGCCATGCTTGCAGACATGAAGAGCAATCATGCTGATTTAATGGACAAAATTAATGAAACAGGCGATTTCAATGACGACATTGCAGCAGAAATGAAGTCAGCTTTGGACAACTTTAAAGCGAATGGGGTTTATTAGTTATTAATTACGAATTACTAATTACTAATTACGAGTCGTAAGACCTGCAACTGTGTTACATCTTTGTGCTTCTACTGCAGATCTATTATTTACACACGTAATTAGTTATTTACATATAATTCGTAATTAGTAATTCGTAATTCGTAATTAGGAAAACATTATGGCAGGCGCTAAAGAAATACGCACTCAGATCAAAAGTATACAAAATACTCAAAAGATCACCAAAGCAATGGAAATGGTTGCGGCCAGTAAAATGCGTAAAGCACAGGAACGTATGCGAGCCTCGCGCCCGTATGCAGAACAAATGCGCAATGTTTTAAATCATCTTGCGCAGGCGAATTGTGAATACAAACATTCTTATTTACAGGATCGTGAGCAGGTTAAGCGTGTTGGTTATATTGTAGTCGCAACGGACCGTGGTTTATGTGGTGGCTTAAATACCAACATGTTTAAAGCCGCTGTAAGTGAAATGGCCGATTGGCAGGCAAAAGGTGTTGAAGTTGATATCTGTGCCATCGGTAAGAAATCGGCAACATTTTTTTCTCGTTTCAGTAGTAGTATTGTTTCACAGGTAGCAAATCTGGGTGACCAGCCTTCAAATGAAGAGTTGATAGGTACCGTAAAAGTAATGCTGGATGCCTATGATGAAGGCAGAATTGATCGTTTATTCCTGGTCAGTAATGTGTTTGAAAATACCATGACACAAACGCCAACTGTTGTGCAGTTGATCCCTATTGGTGGCGATATTGATGCCGAGCTGGAGCATCACTGGGATTACATGTATGAACCAGATACAAAACTCATTATTGATGCCTTAATGATGCGTTTTATTGAGTCTCAGGTTTATAAGGGTGTGGTTGAGAATATCGCCTGTGAAATGTCAGCGCGTATGATTGCGATGAAAAGCGCAACAGACAATGCCTCAGACATTATTAAAGAGTTGCAAACGATTTATAATAAAGCACGTCAGGGAGCCATTACACAGGAAATTTCCGAGATTGTGGCGGGTGCAGCTGCAGTTTCATAACGGTTGTTATGGTTTAGTTAGATAGTTGTAGGGTGGGCAGGTTTTTTTGCCCACGCGCTAAAGCCATTTTGCCTACAGTAGGCAGGTAATAAAAATGTGGGCAAAAAAACCTGCCCACCCTACAACTGATTAATGAAAAACCAGAATAAAAGAAGTAGCGAAAAATTTTTATATTAAACAAAATTCACGAGGATAAAATCATGAGTACCGGAAATATAGTAGAAATTATCGGCGCGGTTATTGATGTCGAATTTCCACGGGACTCCATTCCTAAAGTTTATGACGCACTGAAACTTCCCGAGACCGACTTAACCATGGAAGTTCAGGCACAGTTAGGTGATGGTGTTGTTCGAGCGATTGCCATGGGCCCAACTGAAGGCTTACGTCGTGGTATGGAAGTTAACAATACCGGTGATGCCATTCGTGTTCCCGTCGGTCAGAAAACATTAGGCCGTATCATGGATGTATTAGGTAACCCGATTGATAATCAGGGTGAAATTGGCCATGAAGAAACCATGGCGATTCATCGTAAACCGCCAAAATTTGAAGAACAATCTTCAGCAACCGAAATTTTTGAAACGGGTATTAAAGTGATTGACCTGGTTATGCCAATTTCCAAGGGCGGTAAAATTGGTTTGTTCGGTGGTGCCGGTGTGGGTAAAACGGTAACTCTGATGGAATTAATTCGTAATATTGCAGTAGAACACTCCGGTTTCTCGGTATTTGCCGGTGTTGGCGAGCGTACTCGTGAAGGTAATGATTTCTACTACGAAATGCAGGAAGGTGGTGTACTGGATAAAGTGGCACTGGTTTATGGCCAGATGAATGAACCACCGGGTAATCGTCTGCGTGTTGCTTTGACTGGTTTAACCATGGCGGAATATTTCCGTGATGAAGGCCGTGACGTTCTGATGTTTATTGATAACATTTATCGTTACACACTGGCGGGAACCGAAGTATCTGCGTTGTTAGGTCGTATGCCTTCAGCAGTAGGGTACCAGCCAACGCTGGCAGAAGAAATGGGCGTACTGCAAGAGCGTATTACCTCAACTAAAACCGGTTCAATTACCTCCTTCCAGGCAGTTTATGTACCAGCGGATGATTTGACTGACCCGTCTCCGGCTACCACCTTCGCTCACCTTGATGCGACTTTAGTATTATCACGACAGGTGGCTGAACTGGGTATTTATCCTGCGGTGGATCCATTGGATTCAAGCTCACGGATGTTAGATCCGCTAGTGGTTGGTGTCGAACATTATGAAATCGCTCGTGGTGTGCAAGGGTTATTGCAACGTTATAAAGAATTGAAAGATATTATTGCGATTCTGGGTATGGACGAATTATCGGATGAAGACAAGCAGGCGGTATCCCGTGCACGTAAGATTCAACGTTTCTTATCACAACCCTTCTTTGTTGCTGAGATTTTTACCGGTGCGCCGGGTAAATACGTTTCATTAAAAGACAATCTGGCTGCATTCAAAGCGATACTTGCGGGTGAACATGACGATTTGCCAGAGCAGGCTTTCTACATGGTTGGTGGTATTGAAGAAGCTGTCGAAAAAGCAGCTAATCTATAAAAGCGATTTATAGAAGTAACGACTCACAGAATAGTAGAAATAGAGTAAGACTGCTCAGGCTGAAATGAGTAGGGACAACATTAAGAGCATATTAAAATGGCAATGACCATGCATGTAAATATAGTTAGTGCAGAACAGGAGATCTATTCCGGCACGGTAACACAGGTGTTTGCACCAGCAGAAATGGGTGAAGTGGGCATTTTCCCACGCCATGCACCGATGCTGTCAACATTAAAAGCTGGTGTGATACGTGTTATTCCACAGGAAGGCGAAGAGCAAACCTTTTTTGTCAGTGGCGGTATCCTTGAAATACAGCCTCATATCGTGACGGTGCTTTCTGATACCGCATTACGAGCTGCCGATATTGATGAGTCTGCTGCACTGGAAGCCAAAACCCGTGCGGAAGCTGCGATGAAGGATAAAGCCTCTGATATGGATTATGCAAAAGCGAAAGCTGAATTAATCGAAGCGGTCGCACAGATTGAAGCATTGAAGAAACTTCGTAAGAAAAAATAAAGTAAGTCA
>CAZALW010000234.1:0-5670 GCA_964485705.1 uncultured Thiotrichaceae bacterium | reverse complement strand
ATAATAGCCTCCATGACTATTTATATAGCTAACTATTATACCATATAGCCATTATGATGACTATATTATTAAAGAGAGAGGTTTGTCAGTATTTTCTTTGCTGGGCGTTTTCTTTAATGCCATCTTTATGGTAATAGCAAACATCAAGCTCTGAGGTTAATCGTCAAAAAAGGCCTGATCTACTACACATGATTTATTTCATCCGGGTTGTTATCTCAAGAACAGACTCACCGTATTCCAGCCTGGAATGCCGCCTGATTTTTTCTCTAATACTGGTAATGGAACCATCGTTTTTATCCAGTGATACAAACTGGTCGCTGGCAAATATCCAGATAGACTCTTTACCAAACGGTTTATTTATTATAAATCGGTAGCCATTTTCATATTCCGGGATAGTTAAAAAAAACCCTTTTGCATGAAAATTTGAACTTTGTTTTTTACTGGGCAAAATTTGTATTAAATTATTATCTGCATTCACGTGATACATATATATAAAAGCATCACTGCCAAGGCTTAACAGAAATTGGACTTCATCCCCCTCGACAAACTGCTGCTGATAACCGAGATGGGTTGTTAATTCTACTGGTATGGCTTGCAGTCTGGAATCATCGGCAATTACAAGTGAAGTTGAACAAGCAAACAGACAATATAGCAAAATGCTGAAAGCAGTTTTTTTAATCATAATAATTTTAATTAGCGTTGAAACCTTATATTATTACCACACATTATAACTACTGCACAAACGAAAGGATCTTATCATGGTCACTTATTTATACTGGATTGCTATTATTACTCTCGCATTCGGCTTATTATATTTTATCGGTTACAAAATAGAACAGTGGAAAATCGCTGTCATTGCCTGTGCCAGTATTTTGTTTGTAGGCTTTGTCGCTTACCATTTTCATTTTCAGCAAATATTTGTCAAACATTACGGCGGCGTTATGACTGTCGTGATACCCGAGGGTGAGCTTCATATTACAGCAACCTGGAAAGATGACCATTTGTGGATTGAAAACTACAACCCGGTCACCAATACCTGTCATTTCAGGGAATATTCACGCGGCAACTTGTTACAGGGTAAGGTCACGATTAAAAACTGCAATCCATTATTGCGGATACCGCCCACTATCCCTGCAGTTCAACCTTAAAGGGTAACATTTTAATAAGTTTGGAAAAAATAACTGGCTATGAAATTATTTATTCACCTGCTCAGTAAAACACTAGTAAAAACTTTATCATTTAAAAATAGCGCCTCTGTCTTTTTATTATTTAGCTGCATGGTTTTCACTCAGCATTCGTTTGCACAAACTAATCAGCAACACTTTACCCCAAAAGACTTCTCACACTGGTTAAATGCGGCTTATATTGCAGAAGCAATCTACCAGTCACCAACAGATATTACTGAAACATTTAGTCACCAGGGTTATAAGGTAGACCTACTACAACAAATTGAAGGCTACTCAGTCGGTTTTGTATTAGCAACAAATCACAGCACCAAACAACATATCCTGGCGGTACGTGGCACATCCAATATTGAAAACATAATCGTCAACGCCGCTTTTGTGTTAGTGCCGGATAAACTTTCAGGCATCAATATACATCAGGGGTTTTTGCTGTCAGCAAGAGATATTTACCAGCAAATTCAGGATAAAATTAACCCGCAATACAAAATAAATACCATTGGACATAGCCTGGGCGGTGCAACGGCGCTCATTTTAGCCATGATGCTGGATGCACAGGGTTATGATGTGGGCGAAGTGATAACATTTGGTCAGCCAAAAGTGACCAACATAAGTGGTAGTCGAGAGTTCAGGCATCTGAATATTAAAAGACTGGTTACTGCCAAAGATATAGTGCCATTAGTGCCACCTGTTGACCCGATGGATTTAATAAAGCTGAGTATCTTCTGGCATCAGGGAACTGAGGTTGTGCTGTATGAAAACGATCAATACTCGGTACTAACAGGTGTCAACAGCATGATGCGTGCCGCCGATTTTCTTAATGACATACCGGGAGCACAACATTTACACAGTCATTTCATGACTAGCTATATTAAACATCTTAAATCCAAACTGATAACAGCCACAGAAGTTGACTATAAAAGTGATTTTAAATTTTCTGACTGGTTTAGTTCTTCACCCGTCACTTCTCAATAAGTTTAATAAACCGTCGTTTCATCCATAGTCCACGATTCATACCCACATCAGCAAAAAAATGACTAGCAGTTCGTCAAATACAACGCTATTATAAGGCACATTACAATTACCCATTTGGAGTACACAAAACTATGCATGCTAAATATTTAACCTCTGCAGTTGCAGCCATTGCTTTAAGCGGAACAGTTGCATTCGCATCACAGCCAACAAATCCTGATGCCAATAATTCTGAGCACAGATGGATGCCAAAGCAGCCAGTTAGCACTTACTGGCAAGCACCCAACTTTAATTTTCCAACACCTGAAAAGCCTGCACGCCCTGACTATGCACCGCCTCAACACATGCCAGCAATGATGGAAAACCCGTATCGGCCACCCGCTGCATCACGACCTGCACCAACACACAGACCATCCCATCCTTCAAGCCCTGGGATGAATCGTGCCGATATGAGCCGGCCTGGTATGAACCGACCACGCATGGATCGACCTAATATGAATCAACCCGGCATGAACCCGCGCAACATGAATCGACAAAACATGAATCGACAAAACATGAACTGCCCCAACATGAATTGCCCTAATATGAATCAACGAAGCATGAATCAACGAAGCATGCAGCGTCCTGATGCAAACAGAATGCCGCCCATGCAAAATCCAAATAGAGGCTATCCACCACGTGGACCATATTATGGCCCTGATACTGGTGCATCAGCCTACAACATGCCAGGATACAACCCGAATCGTAATTATCGTGGTAATAATCGCGGGAACAACAATAAATTTTGGGGAAGAAGCGGCCCGAGTACCTGGATGAACCCTAGCAAACGTAACTGGGAAAATAGCTGGGATGACATGATAAACTCACCAAGCCGCATGGGTACAATGCCTGGCGGCTGGACAGCGCCGGAAGTCAGCATGCCAAATCCTATCGATATGGGTGATCAGATGCAGGATAATGTCAAAGACCTGCCTGAGCAAATGAAAGATATGAATGTTGGTAATGATGTTAAAAATTAAATAAAAACACCAACACATAAAAAAACCCTGCCATGCAGGGTTTTTTTATGTCATCAAGTTAACAGCTATTTTACAGGCAGAAATCAATTTTCCACATAGTCATTAGATCTAACTAATTAAATAAAAACCAAATATTTACAACACTAATCTAAAGTAAAACGTTACATTTATGTGGTTTATTTAAATTTAAAAACAGCTAAAAAAATGTAAATTTTTGTAAAAATTGTCTATTCTTGGTTGTCCTTTAGCATAATTTCAAAAGGCTTACGCAATCTAAGTGCAAATGAGCTTTATCTGCGCATTGAAAATTTTACAGGATGTTTAAATTAATATCCTTTAATATTTTAAAAAAAATATTTACACTTGCATGATTAAACATTCATTAATAAGCAATACTCTATTAAAAAAACAGGTTGAGCCCCTTTTCAAAGCCACTTTTCCTGGTGGTTTAGCCAATATTTTTTCAGCATGTCTTGTGTTCATTTTTCTCAATAACAGCTCACAGGAAAATTATGCAACCATTCTTAGCACAGCTATTATAGCTTTATCTATTTTCCGTATATTTATTTCAAAACATTATTTAAATAATAATAACAATAGACTAAGAGCATATGTTTATTCCCATGTGTTTTTAACCTGTTTGATTGGTATTGCCTGGGGTGGTTTTGCTTACATACAGCTTGACATTGAAAATGATTCATTAAGAAGCCTGGTTTTTTTAGTTAACTTTGGCCTTATTGCAGGTAGCATTGCAACACTGTCAAGCCTAATACTTGCGTACCTTGTGTACATGATTCCACAATCAATAGCTATCTTTTATGTTTTTTTAAATTTGGATACTGAATACAACCTGTACATGGGTGGTGCTTTTGCTATTTATACAGCACTTATGATTACAACCAGTATAGGCATTAATCGACGTTTCATAAGAGAATTACAACTTCGATTTGAAAATAAAACATTAATCTTTGATTTAAATGAAGAAGTCCTTCACAGAGAACAGGCGCAAATTGCGCTTGAAAAAAACAAACGTGAACTAGAAATAAAAGTTGAAACAAGAACCAAAGACCTGGTTGAAATTAATACCAGTCTGAAAACCGTTATTGAAAAAAAAGAACAGGCAGAAAATAGTTTGCAGCACCTTGCCTATCACGATGAACTCACCGGCCTGCCTAACAGGAACCTGTTAGTTGATCGAATTACTCAATCAATTAAAACCTCATCAAGAAACAATCAGCAAATGGCAATATTGTTTCTTGACCTTGATCGCTTTAAAAACATCAACGACAGCTTAGGTCATACAATCGGTGATGCATTGTTACAGGAAGTAGCCTCGCGCTTACACACTACACTACGAAACCACGACACAGTCTCACGCAATGGTGGTGATGAATTTGTGATTGTCCTCGAGCTTTTAAAAAATAGTAATGAAGCCATATTTATTGCAAAGAAAATCATTACCTGTTTAAAAGATACTTTTGAAATTCATTCACATAAAATTCATATCGGTGCAAGTATTGGCATAAGCCTCTACCCCGGTGATGGTGATACACCCCTAATCTTATTACGTAATGCCGACACAGCAATGTACCGTGCGAAACAAAGTGGTGGCAACCAGCTGCAGTTCTACGATGAAAGCATGTCCAATCAATTACGTGATCGACTTGAACTGGAAAATGAATTACATAGTGCGCTTGATGAAAAAGAGTTTTATATGGTGTATCAGCCGCAAATAAATTGTGTTACCGGCGCTACTACAGGGTTTGAATCACTAATTCGCTGGAACAATGCAAAATATGGCGAAATACCACCTGCCCGATTTATATCTTTACTTGAAGAAACAGGGTTAATCTATTCTGTTGGTGAATGGATTGTTAGTCAGGTTATAACCTTTGTCAGCTTGCTTAATGATGAAAACATTCGTTTTTCAATTAACCTGTCTGCCTTACAGTGTAATGATTTAAGCTTTGTCGATTACGTTAAAAAAGAAATACATCGAAGTAGCATAAAACCTTCACAAATAGAATTTGAAATAACCGAAACGCTATTAGTAAAAGATTTCGAAAAAACAAAATTATTCCTTGATGGATTACACTCTATTGGCTGCGCCATAGCACTTGACGACTTCGGTACTGGCCATACATCTATGAGTTACCTGGCTCGTTTGCCCATTGATATTATCAAAATTGATAAATCATTAGTTCGTAATATTGATGAGAGTAGCAACCTGCAAAGCATTGTTAGAGCAATCATTACCATGAGTAAAAGCCTGGGCATGAAAAATATATTTGAAGGCGTTGAAACCAATGCTGAACTTGCAGAAATAAAAAAACTTAATGGAGAAATAATTCAGGGATTTTTATTCAGCAAACCGTTAACGGCAAAACATGCAGTTGAGTGGTTAACAATGAAAGAAAAAATCAAATATGCTTAAATGAATGAGCTTAGACTTAAACTGACAAAACATGTCAGGTTTACTCATTGATCGAAGGGCAGAG
>CAZALW010000233.1:0-5688 GCA_964485705.1 uncultured Thiotrichaceae bacterium | reverse complement strand
GTCATCTCGACCAGCGGGAGAGATCTTATGCCTCAGTAGTATAAGATCTCTCCCGATGCTCGAGATGACAAAGCACGACAGCTTGAATCAAGGCTCAGAATAATATTTTATAAATTATCAATTACTTCATTCAAAGTTGCACTAGGACGCATAACTTTTGATGTTAGTGTTTTATCCATACAATAGTACCCGCCTAAATCCACCGCTTTACCCTGCACAACATTCAGTTCTTGAATAATTTCATCTTCATTGTCGCTTAATTGTTGTGCTACCCTGGTGAATTGTTTCTGCAAATCTTTATCTTTGTTTTGTTCTGCAAGTGCTTGCGCCCAGTACATGGCAAGATAGAAATGGCTGCCGCGGGTGTCCAGCTCACCGACTTTGCGTGAAGGCGATTTATTGTTGTTTAAAAACTGACGGTTTGCCTGATTAAGCGCTTCGGCAAGCACTTGAGCTTTTGTATTTTTTGTTTTTTGTGCGAGGTCTTCAATGGAAACCGCCAGCGCTAAAAACTCACCCAGGGAATCCCAACGCAAATGGTTTTCTTCTACAAGCTGAGTCACGTGTTTGGGTGCTGAACCACCTGCACCGGTTTCAAACAAACCACCACCTGCCAGCAAAGGCACGATGGACAGCATTTTTGCGCTGGTACCCAGTTCTAAAATCGGAAACAAATCGGTTAGATAATCACGTAACACATTACCGGTAACAGAAATGGTATTTTTACCGGCTTTAACTCGTTTTAGTGTGTACTTTATGGCATCTTTTGGTGCCATGATTTTTATTTTAAGGCCATCCGTGCTTTTATCTTTAAGCTCATCTTTAAGGTAAACAGCTGCTTTGCTGATGATATTGGCATCGTGAGCACGATTTATATCCAGCCAGAAAATGGCTGGTTGCCCGGTTGCCCTAGCCCGGCTCACGGCTAGTCTTACCCAGTCTTTAATCGGCAGGTCTTTGGTCTGGCACATGCGCCAGATGTCGCCCTGCTCGACTTTATGCTGCATTAAAATATTGCCGCTATCATCCGTTACACGCACTACCCCGTTTGTTGGTATTTCAAAGGTTTTGTCGTGTGAACCATATTCTTCCGCTTTTTGCGCCATCAGCCCGACATTGCTGACATTGCCCATGGTGGTAACATCAAATGCACCGTGTTTTTTGCAGAAAGCAATAGTCTGCTGATAAATGCCAGCATAACAACGATCCGGAATCATGGCTTTGGTATCTTTTAGTTTACCGTCCGGCCCCCACATTTGGCCGGAAGAGCGAATCGCGGCTGGCATGGACGCATCAATAATGACATCACTGGGCACATGTAAATTGGTAATGCCTTTATCTGAATTGACCATCGCCAGTTCAGGGCGTGTCTGATAGACCGCCTGTAGGTCAGCTTCAATCTCAGCACGTAAATCTGCTGACAGCTGGTCTTTTGATGCACTGGCGATTTTTGCGTACACATCACCTAAACCATTTCGCGTATCAACACCCATTTTCTCAAAAATCGCCGCGTGTTTGTCAAACACATCTTTGTAATAAACCTTTACCGCATGACCAAACATGATTGGGTCAGAAACTTTCATCATGGTTGCTTTTAAATGTAATGACAGCAATACGTCCTGTTTTTTGGCATCCTGAGCGGACTCTTCAAAGAAAGCGCATAAAGCCTTGCGGTTCATTACAGCAGCATCGATAATCTCACCTGCCTGCACAGCTGTGGCCGCTTTTAATACTTCAACATCGCCTGAATCAGTAGTTAATTCAATTTTGAGTTTACCAGCTGTTTCTATAATCACTGACTGTTCACTGCCATAAAAATCACCGGCAGACATTGACGCTACATGTGATTTGGAATCAGCTGACCAGACACCCATACGATGCGGATGTTTCTGTGCATATTCTTTAACCGGATCCGCCACCCGTCGATCTGAGTTACCTTCACGCAATACCGGGTTAACCGCACTGCCTAATACTTTGCCATAACGTGCTTTGATCGCTGCTGCTTCATCATTCTGAGGCTCTTGCGGAAAATCAGGGATATCATAACCTGAAGCCTGTAATTCTTTAATGGCTGCCTGTAGCTGGGGGATTGAGGCGCTGATATTCGGTAACTTAATGATATTTGCCTCCGGTGTTTTTGCCAGTTCACCCAGCTCTGCTAATGCATCACTTTGTTTTTGCTTTTTGTTTAAATTTTCGGGGCCGTGTTTATCTGGAAAAGCGGCAATAATACGACCAGCCAGTGAGATATCTCGGCTTTCAACATCAATACCCGCTGCGCGAGTATAGGCTTGCACCACAGGCAGAAACGAATAAGTGGCTAAAGCTGGTGCTTCATCCGTTTTGGTGTAAATGATTTTTGAGCTTGTTATTGTATCTGGCATTGTCTGTCTCGAATGATGGGCTTTATATTTTAAAACTGTGGATTATATCAGATACCACTAATACCAATATTGGGGTGAGTTACGTATCCAAACATGTATTATGCTGATTCTGTTGGGGTTCATAAAAAGCATTCACCCCAACCTACAGGCTGTTTGATTCACGTCCTGGATAAATTTGATAGAACCTTGCTTATCACTATATTGTATTTTACAATATCAACATCGATAGAAAATTGGTAAGATCATGTATCAAGCAAAACTTTCAAGTAAATTTCAGTTATCCATTCCAAAAACGATGCGAGAAGATTTGCACTTACAGGCAGGTCAACAATTCACGCTGGTAGCAAGAGGAAACATCATTGAACTTATTCCTTTACAGGCAATAAAGGATGCCAGAGGCATGTTATCAGGCAGCCAATATAAAGATTCTTCAGAATACAGGGACAGGCAGGAAAGAACTAAGGGATGAGCGTTGCCATATGAGCACAACCAATAAGATACTGATTGATACCTGTGGCTGGATAGAATGGTTAAGTGATAGTGAACTTAGCGAGATGTACCAACCTTATTTTCTTCAGACAGATGATTTAATCGTTCCAACCTCTGTCCAGTTTGAATTGTATAAATGGGTGACACGAAAAACGAATACACAGGCTGCTTTAGCTGCTGTTGCCTTAACAGAGCAAACTCAAGTCGTGCCACTAACAACTTCTATCGTATTATTAGCTGCTGACCTTTCAATAGAACATAAACTTTCTTTTGCCGATGCCATTATTTACGCCACTGCTCAATTTCACCAGGCAGAACTAATCACCTCTGATAATCATTTTAAAAACCTGTCAAATGTTGTGTATTTCAAAAAAACTGAGCAAAAAAATAGGTAACTACTAAGAGAATTTGTTTTTTGCCTATTATCAAAAAAATTTTACCACGAAGAGCACGAAGTTAAACATTTTTTGAAGCATCATTTCTCTAATATAGGCATTTTTTGCATTACAATAACCGTTTGCACTTACCCTTCGTGTACTTCGTGAGCTTCGTGGTGATAATCTTGTGGTTTTTTGTGTACGCTGAGTAGTTACAAAAATAGTTATTAATCTGATTTTTTAAGCCACACAATACTCGCTAAAAAAACAACAAAACTCACCAGCAAAAACAGAACTGACATCACCATTAACATCTCAGCCATGGTGGTACCAAAGAGTATTTCTGGCGTGTAGCCACACGATACTTCTATACCATACAACCAGGGCAGCCACTGATCGATGGCAAACCAGGCAGGCAAGCCCAGATCAAATCCACAATCAGCAAAGATAAAGCCACGTTCCGTGCCTAATAATAAATAGGAACGCTCAGTGAGTACGGCAGCAATAAGCATGGTAAACAGATTGGCAAGCATGCTCATTATTTTATTATCTCGCACCAACAAACCCACTATAGCGACGATAACCAGTAGTGAAATCCATAAGCGAATCTGTATACAAACAACACAGGGAGGTTCATCAAGAAGATATTGGAAATATAAAGCGGAAGCCAGTAAATTCAGCCCAACAACGATATAAGCTAGCCAGTACCATTGGCTATGGCTTAGGTCTTTTAGTTTTTTTGTTATATCCGTTTTCATTTTTTACCTGCCATATTTTTGATTTTAACAACTACTCCCGAGCAATAACCTAATACCTAAACCCTGCAAGTGATAGCACACATGTAGCACAAATTATTAATTCGTATAGCAAAATTTTATTTTTCGGTAATATCAATAAGTATTACGCTCAAATATAGTTACGCTACAAATCAATATCTTGCACTCTATATATGCACTATCACTTGCAGGATCCAGATAATACTAAAATATTAGCACCGGACACACATTAATACCCCTTTCTTTTCTGCAAACAGTGGCGCTATAATTTATATACAAGTCACTCTTTCACTCTCATCAGGAGATGAATCATGAACATCGCACCCACATTAGTTAAACAACTGGCCAGACATGGCATTAGTTACGATATCATCAACCATGGTCATTCCAATTCCAGCCTGCATGCAGCACACGCGGCCAACATACCTGTAGAAGAACTGGTCAAAACGGTGATTCTGGAAGATGATCAGGGTTATGTTATGGCTCTGATTCCGGCCAATCACCATGTAAAAATCAATGAACTGAATATGTTTCTGAATCGGCGTATGGGGCTGGCGACAGAGAATGAGTTAGCAGATTTATTCACTGATTGCGAACCCGGTGCCATCCCGCCTATTGGTGAGGCCTATGGTATGACAACGGTTGTCGATAATAATCTGGATGATTGCAATGATATCTATATCGAGTCAGGCAATCACACCGATCTGTTGCATATAAGCGGTAGCGCATTCAGGCAATTAGTCAAAAATTCTCGTCATGCGAGTATTTGTGTGCATTAGGTTTCGTAAGCCTGTGTAGTTAATCGTCATTGCGGTATAGCAGAGTAGTCATATCGCAATGACACAAAATAGTAAATTAACCTGTGCTATTTACCATAAATCACATGTTCGCCCCAGTTCCAGGTTTTCTCAATCGGTTTGCCGCATAAAGCAAACATCTCAACTGTCAATTCCGGCAAGCGCAAAATCGCGCAGCTATTGTTAAACGCTGAACTGCCAGGATTTATCACCAGCGTCCCGCCCATAAATTCAGCAAAAACCTGATGTGTATGCCCAACTATCAGCACATCATAGTTAAAGGCATGTAATTTTTTTGACCACTGTTCAACTTTGTCTGCCTGAATTTCAGCTTCTTTGTTTAATAATTTGATACCACCATTACAAGCATCAGGTGGCTGAGCATGAACCATATACAGGCTATTGTCTTCGATGACCGTTTGGTAAAAAAGCGGTAATTGTTTGAGATATGTAATAATTTTATTGTCTGGCGCATCCTGATGATGATCCAGATACAATAAATCATGATTGCCAATAATGCTCTGGCAGTTAGCTTCATCAAGCAGCGTTATGGTCTGCTCCAACTGCTCCCTGTAACCGGCAATATCACCTGCACAAAGCACCTGTTCCACCCCGGCTTTAGCAAATATCGACAGCGCTTCTGTTACCGGTTCAGGTGTTGCATGCACATCACTAAGCAAACCTATTAATGCCATATTAAAGTCCTTTATTTACATGGAACCTTTAATTAATTGTACGGAAAACCAACAAAATATAAAGGCATTAATTAAGCGCATAGAAAAAACATCCTGCGATAGTTATGCCTATCCACTTTTATAGTCCGGCAACTGCTTTAATATTGAACAGATATTATCAGTGCCAACAT
>CAZALW010000232.1:0-5689 GCA_964485705.1 uncultured Thiotrichaceae bacterium | reverse complement strand
GCCTCTTCAGAAAAATTTGTGGGCAGTTTCCGGCACCGGTAACGCCCCCAACGTATGAAATAAGGCGATTTCTGCTGCATGATACGTTCGAAACCCGTACGCTTTTCTCATAGTGAGTTTTGCTTTGTTGTTAAAACCCTCAACAATGCCACTGGAGAACTGACCTTTTGCTTTAAACCAGTTCATTAATAAGGGCTTGTGTCGTCTGAGCATCTTCGCCACTTTCTTCATGGGGTCGATTTTTGATCGCATTGTTTTGGTACACCATTTATCCAGAAATTTTTCTGCCCAGTACGGTGAAACGTATTGCCAGAATTGTTGGAACTCTTCTTTCAGCAAATAACTTCGTATTGTTTTTAAATTGTATTGCACCAACTCGGCCAGTTTGCTTTCCTGTTTTTCGTTCAGGTTCTCTGGCTTTTTGAGTAACAACCAGCGACTTTTTGTTAATACCGGTTCCAGTCCTTTTTCTTTCAGTGACTTCACTTCTTCCGCTCTGACTTTATCTATCCCCTTACTCAAGTAAGCCATAATGTGAAAACGATCCAATATGTGTAATGCATTAACCGCTTTCTTTTTGATTACCTTCAAATACGGTTTCCACATGTCACTGCAGACATGCTGTAAGTGTTCACTGCGTTCCTTGCCAAACCACATGAAAAACTTTAGTAATGTTTTTATCGTTCTATTTTGTCCAACCCATAACAATCGACGGCAATCAGAATCAATCTGGTACACCAGTGTCAGGTATTTATGCCCTCGCTGCCACTGAATCTCATCAACACCTATGGCTTTTATGTTGCTTAAACTACGGTTGTCTTTACCCCAGTTAACCGCCATCTCCACAGAGCAAAAAACATGATCCCAAGTGGTATGAAATACTTCTGCGGTTTCCTTCCAGCTTAAGCGTTTTGCCCAACCCGATAAAAACCAGGCATAGCTTTCTGTTAGCCGTCTCTTACCTTTTGACCAGGGCAGGCGTTCAACATGTATACCACAATGTCGGCAATCGACTCGCCGAGGTGCATACCGGAAAAACACTTTAATGCCCCACATCGGGATGAACTCAAAACGCCTTTCCGGGAGTCGGTCATAACCACTCGTTTTTCTTCCGCATACAGAGCAAATCGGCTTGCTATTTGCTCTGGCTAATATTTCAATATCAAGCTCGGGTGACTTCTCTTTGTCAATCCATTTTACGTCCCCGTAAACAAAAGACTTGAACTTTTGCACACGATTTAGGATAGTCTTTAGTAGCATCTTGCTGCTCTTTTTAAGTTGATGTTTAGTTTGCACTTACATCTTCTCAAATTGGGCGCAAGATGCGCTACTTCAATTCCATATGCTACTTTTCCGTAATTATGTTATTTTTTACCCACTAATTTTCCTGAAGAGCCAAACAATTGAACTTGAGTATTGAGCGTTAAAAGAGTCTCCTCACAAATATTTTTAATATCTTTAATATTATTAATATCTTTAGCTTCAGAACATATCGCTGTTAGACGCTGGAACGTTCTCTCTAATTCTGGCGTTAATTCATTAATCGCTTTTTGTTTGTTTAACTGATATAAGATGCTGTTTGAACAGCTCCATTTCTCACTAAAAGAGATGGAGTCTGAATTACATTTAACTTTATCTTGAGCCTCGTTAACATCAGCAACTCTTAAAGTCGATTTTAGTAAGACAATTTCAGTTGTATTTTTTTCAATCAATCGTTCGTTCAATGCAATGATGTCTATTTTCGGCTCTTCCGTGCATGCAACCAACAACGTAATCGCTATAATTGCGAATAATTGTGTTTTACCTTTAATCATTTGTTCTCCCTATTTAACTTCTGATTTAGAAAATCGCTTAAATGCTTTTTTATAGGGAACCGTATCACCGCGATAGGAAGCATCTATAGCTTCTTCAGTTAATGTCTCTGCAGGGTAATAACCTGCCTCCTCACACGCAGGAGGCAGGCCTGAAAGACGCGGACTGTTATCAGTAAACCCTATCTCTCCAATCAAACCAGTAACAACCCCTTCTTCTGTTTGTGACCAAATTGCAATACGATAAATAATAGCGTCTGAATTTGCTCCCTTGCCGACAAAGAACCATTTTTCTGAACATGGTATTAATGTATTTTTCATTTTTTATTTTTCCTTAATTTTTGATTCGACAGAAATTGGTGTGCAATTCACAGTTCATTTATTATAAGACGGATTAACCGACCTTGCAAGCTGTTTTGTAATAATCTATAACACCCGTTTTTTTAAGTATATCGCCCCACTTTGCCACACTGTAAACAGCTTCGCTTTTAACAAGTACCAAGCCTGGCACCTGCCCAGCCTGTAGTTTTTTTAACACATCATTAATAGATGATTTTGGTAAACCGGTTGCATTGACTAATGTTGTTAGTGTTGCGCAATCAATTGATTCAATGGCTCCTAAGATATACCACACACGGCGCATATCACCTTTTGGTAGTTGCGGATTATTCATTACTTTTGTCATTATTAGCGATATATCGACTTTAAAATGTCTCTTAATCTTGCCTGGTTCGGTTCAATATAGTCAATCGTTTGTCCCGCATGCCCATGACCAAGAATGTATTGAATAAGGCCTATATCTACGCCTCTATCGGCTAATCTAGTAGCTAAGGTACGCCTACCACTATGAGATGATGCGCCTTTAACACTAGATCTTAATAAAAGATTCGATAATAATTGTTGAAGACTGGAACATACTCGGTATTCAACTTCTTTATTTTGTTCATTGGTATAGTATTTTTTAATAAACGAAAAACCCTTATATTTCGTTACAAGTAGAAACGGTGATTCAGGGGCTAATCCCTGGTATTTTCCAGCATCTGAAACACGCATTTTATTTGCTACCCTGTATTCAATATAATCTTTTATTGATGAAACATGCTCGTCCTCAACCACGTAAAAATATCGACCTTTATGATTTTTTGAGTATGTCCCAGGTATCCAGCCATTAGTGATAATCTCGCCGTTTTTTTCTATTACATCTTTAACTTTTAATAAAGCGATTTCAGTTACACGTAACCCGCATCCAAATGAGAACCATATTATTACTTTATTCCTGATGTCGTGACGATCATAGTCGCACAACCTGAGAGCTAATTTAAAATCTTTTGGCGTAAAAATTGCGGCTTGTTTTTTTATACTGACTTTCGCCCTTCCACTTTTAGCACGTCCAACTCTTGGAGGGAACTTTTTAGTTGTTTTCGTTACCTCTGTTTTGATAAAGGCTGTTAGAACGTCATCAGGTCGAAACCATTCACCCCGAACACATAATGAGGCAAATCTGGCTTTGATTTTAGCTTCCAGTTCTAGCTCGCCTTCAATCGTTCCGATAAGATTCAGCTTCACTGGTGATGCCGTTTGCAACGCACGAATTCGCTTATTAATCTGTGAAGAATAACCAATTTTTATTAGCTTATCTGCTGTTTCTGACCTTAAAAAATATATTGTCAAACTCTAATACCTTTCGCGTTTTCCCATATATTACCATATATCTAAAGTAAGTCGCCTGAAAAGCCGCTGTGTAAAGAAATATGGGAAAATTCGAGATTGGATAGGCGCGTCTTGTGCCGGCCTACGTCTATGACCGTGGGTTAAGATCTAGCCGATACTGTTTTAGATCCAGATAATCCCAGTTATTCCGACACACCCATTCCATGACATGACCAGGAGGATCAGGGTTTTTTGCAAAGGCATTGTAAGATCTTTCATATTGTTCAGGGCTGCAACTTGCATTTTTAAACTGATCTCGGTTGGTCTTTAACCCTGCCAGATCTGAGCATTCCAGTTGAGAACGAAATGCAGTAACTGTCTGATCTGGGTTTATGGCGAAGAAAAAATAGTCCTCGGTTTCGATCATGGTAGATAACACTGATTGCACGATTGGATTCCCAGGAGAAACCAAACCATGATAGGTTGCGTGACCATAGAATTCAAAAACAAATTGAAGCACAGGATTGCCTTCAAATCCCAATACCGAATGCCCAAACCGAAGTCCTTTTTGGGTTGAACTCAATGGAATTGGCTCATCTGGTCTTAACGCCATGCAGCCACTTATCTCACCTCTTTCTTCAACATAACCAAGCGCAAAACAGGGTGAATTTGCCGCCATTAAATCACGAACCAAAAGCTCATTGAGCGTTAACCTGGGTAAAAAAGTATGAACATCGCCCATGATTATTATCCTTCTTTGATGTTGTTTGAGTTTTTTGTTTCACTATCATCCGTCTTTTTAGCAATATGCCGCCAAAACTCTTCTTTGGTAAAGTTAGCCCATCCCCATTGTGCCCATTTGATAAGTGCAAAAGCTAACCAGATCGACCATATCAACATCATGATTCGATAAATAAAGATAGGTGCAGAGATAACGACTGCATCTGGTGGTATAGCAGAGATACGATCACTAAACCAATTTAGTTGGTAGGAGTAAGAACCATTACCTACAATTTGCATATCGGGTGAACCAAGAAGCCCTTGTTTAATCGCACTAATTAATGTGCTTATTGCGACAAACATTAAACCAACAAGCACTATCTGAATGGTATTGAATTTTCTTCTACTTGTGTTTTGCGTTACCAAAGAGCCACGTGCTTTGAGTGCAAAGATACAGATGGCAATTATAATTACCGCCCATGGGGTTGAGACACTTAATCCCATGGCGAGCAGTAGCCATTGAACTGAACTTAGCGGTGTTCCTTTTACTCTACCCAGAGCAACAGCAAGCAATAACATAACGCCAAATACAGACCAGAATAAGACCGCTGGCCCCATAAGTGGTCCAGAGGTAAATAGAACCCAACGATTACCAGGTTTTATTGTCAGCGAATGATTAACGCTGTTTGTACCTAAATCAATCACAGATGAATGGTACGATGTGGTTATTCCTCTGGATTCGCGCCATTGAATGTTTACATTCATTTCACCCGGCGACAAAGGTAATGATATACCTTCTTGTGTCGTTCTTATTGGCACGGCTTGTTGATTAATAGAGACCGATAGTAGTTCGGCATTGTCTGGAATCTTAACCACATGCTGACCACCCTGGCTGCTGCGTAAGTTAAATTCTAAATTCGCAGTGGTGATCTTCTCACCTGGCGTAAGTGTCAGGGTGCTACTGTCGATAGTGATTGTGTCGCCTTTAATGCCAGCAGGACGACTGACAGTAATCGTTACCTTTTCACCCGGCCATGGTCGCCACTCAGGTTGCCATTGATTACTTTTATTTTGATGATAGATAACATGGATGCCATCATAGGACACACGCCATATTGGGCTAGCGTTCAACACCCATCGCTCAATGAAGTCATCCTGTTCGCTAGATTGCAGATTTATTTCAGTTGCAATAGACATTTTTGAGGTCCATTGAACAAGTTGTCTTGCGTTATTTAAGGTAATGACGGCATGACCATCAACCACCTTAACATTATCAGTAACAACGGATTCCCCTTGCAGTAAAGGAATATTCAGGATAACAGGATAAGCCGTACCTGTTATGCCTTTTACTTTGGTATTAACAAACCATTCAAGACCTAAATCAATGATTCTATCTACTTTCGCGTAAACGGGTATTTCTTTTTGTTCAATTTTATCTGATGTAGCATCCTGCCTGGTTTTATCAATACGCAGGAAAGACAATGCCTTTATTTTATATGTTTGTGTGT
>CAZALW010000231.1:0-5694 GCA_964485705.1 uncultured Thiotrichaceae bacterium | reverse complement strand
AAATTTCTAAATAAATCACCTGCTGCACACATTATTGTTAGCAAGGAACTATAATTAATCATTAGGGCATCTCTAAAAATAGAAGTGTGATTTAGAGAATGCAGAAAATGGTGCATTTTTTACCCAAAAAGAAGTTAGATATTGAGCGTGTGACGATATTTTAGGTGTGAAAACTGCTGTTTTATGCGTTTCATAAAACGTGTTTCTATTTTTAGAGAGGCCCATTAGTACAAACGACTCAGCGGGTTTTGTACGCGTAGCGCCATAAGGATTTAGGTGTGACGCTACTCGTGCAGAGTTTTCACTAGCACACTACCGTTTCAGAAGCGCTATCAATGAAAAAACGCAGAACAATCCAGGTAAAAACCACCGATAACGACCGTTTTGGTTTGACCTTCTTTCTTGTCAGCATATTTCATGGTATGGTCATTTTAGGCATCACCTTTAGCATAGCCCCTCCCGCAGACAGTAAAACCGCGCCCGCTCTCGATATTATTCTGGTACAAACTCAATCACCAAATGATACTGAAGAAGCCGATTACCTGGCACAGGTATCACAGCAAGGCGGCGGCAGTGCAACAAAAAAAGCCCGACCCAGAGATTTATTCAGCGCAGCCACTTTATCTAACCAGCCTGGTATTGCCAAACAAAACAGCATACAACAGAGTCAGAAACAGAAACACAACAAACAGTTAGCCTTACTCACGCAAGATGATGCAAAATACATAATCAATACCGAACAAAACCCGGTCACAACTGAAGATGACAGCACCATAAGGGAAGCCAGTGCCAGCAATCACTCACTAGCAGCACCACTGGCAGCTGAAATCAACAACACCATTGAGCAACAGGCCAGTATCGATAGAACCCGCTACTTAAACTCAAGCACTAAAGCATTCACCCCCGCCAAATATATGCATGAATGGATAAATCGTGTAGAGCGCGTTGGCAACCTTAATTATCCGGATCAGGCCAGGCGAGAAAAACTGAGCGGCACATTAATCCTTGATGTCGTCATACGCGCTGATGGCAAGTTACTTAAAACAGATTTACGCCAGTCCTCAGGTCACCAGATTCTTGATGATGCGGCAAAACGCATTGTGAAGTTAGCTGCCCCTTTTCCTCCTTTTCCTGCAAAACTTCGTAAAGAAGCGGATGTCATACATATTACTCGTAGCTGGGAATTTTTAAATAACAGCCGTGTTCGCACGCACTAACATTAGCCTGAATATTTGTGACTATAAAAGAACAGACCAGGGACATAAAAACCGGTGATAACCTGACCGGACATTTTCTTATCGCCATGCCTTCACTCAATGATGGTTTTTTTAATCAGGCGGTTACCTATATCTGTGAACATGATGAAAACGGTAGCTTTGGCATCATTGTTAACCAGCAAACAAACTTGACTCTAAAACAAATCACCACGGAAATGGCCATTGAAACCAGTAATAATTACGACCATAAGCAGCCGGTTTTTATTGGCGGCCCGGTTGACCAGGGGCGTGGTTTTATCCTGCACCGACCGTCAGGCAACTGGCAATCAAGTCTTAAGGTAAACGACAAGGTTACCTTAACCACCTCAAAAGATATTTTGCAGGCAATTGTTAAAAATGAAGGCCCACAAGATAGTATTGTGGCATTAGGTTATGCCGGCTGGGCTGCCGGTCAACTGGATAATGAAATGGCAAGCAACACCTGGTTAAGCTCCCCGGCAGATGAACAGATTATTTTTAACACACCGGTAGAACAACGTTGGAAAGCAGCAGCAAATTTGATTGGTGTTGATTTATCTTTATTGAGTAGCGATGCCGGGCATGCATAATCGTTATTACCTGAGCCATACAAAGAAATATTTTTCCGCAAATAAACGCAAATAAAAATCTTTCTCGTTCCCACGCACTGCGTGGGAACGTAGTAGCAAACGCACCAGCGTTGTATCAACGCATAAAAATAGTAGGCTAAGGTGATAAGCTGTTAACGCTGGTGCGTTAATCACTGCATTACCACGCAGTGCGTGGGAACGAGGTCAAAAAACAAGCTTACATGGATGCACAGAATAAACAGAATTTTTTATCTTGTTAATCCTGTGCATCCATGCGAGTTTATTTTGCGACCATTTTCGGATCAAGAAACATTTACATTTCTTCTATGGCAACACCATGAAAATAACCAGTGTTTTAGGTTTTGATTACGGCAAAAAACGTATTGGTATTGCCACCGGTCAAACCATCTCTTCTTCTGCCACACCCTGTACAACCATCAACCAGATTGACGGCAACCCTGACTGGACTGCTATTCAAACTGAAATCCAGCAATGGAAACCCCAGGCATTAATTGTTGGTATGCCCTATCACACTGATGGCAGGACAAATAAAATGACAGCAGCAGCCAGACAGTTTTGTTATGAACTGGAAAAAAGATTTAAATTGCCTGTGATTGAAATTAATGAAGCTTTAAGCTCCGAGCATGCTGAAGAAATACTCAGGCAAACGATAAAAATAAATAAGCAGAATAAACACGAGGTTGATAAAATAGCGGCTGCAATTATTGTACAACGCTGGCTTGATCAACAAATGTAAATCAGGTTGCCACTCAATAATAAACATGGTAATTTCTGAGCGATAAATTTTAGGGCATCTCTTAACTCCATGACCTCTCTGTCAAATAGGGAAATTGATAACATGCAAGCATTAGCCTCTCCAGATGAACTTCTGGCACAACTGGCAAACCAGGTACAGGCATTGCTTGAAAAAAAAGCAATCGATAATCCATTGATGGTGGGCATCCAGACAGGTGGTGTCTGGGTGGCCACAAGACTCTATCAGCAACTTAATATCAACGAACCCGGTTTTGCCGACCCCATTTTTTCAGACCCATTGGCTACCCTGGATATTAGCTTCTACCGGGATGATTTCTCCCGCATCGGCATGAACCCAAAAGTTAAACCCTCACAATTACCGCCTGATGTTGACGATCGCCATATCATTCTAGTTGATGATGTATTACATACCGGCCGCACCATAAGAGCCGCCATGAATGAACTGTTTGACTACGGCCGTCCAGCCAGCATAACCCTGGTTGTGTTGTGTGACCGTAGTGGCCGTGAACTACCACTTCAAGCTGACATAGTCGGTACTCACCTCGCTTTAAACGAAGGCGAACACATTAAATTGACCGGCCCCGAACCGCTGGCATTCAAGTTACAACACAATAATACTAAAAGCAGAGCGAATAGTTAACTCCTATGGTTAATAAGGCAACCAAACCCACGGATACATTAATCGGGCACGATGTCTGGAACATTCAATTAGATAAAAACGGCCGTTTAAAACACTTTCTTAGTACCGAAGGGCTGGGCACAGAAATACTCAGGCAAATTCTCGATACTGCGGAAAGCTTTGCCGACATCAATAGAAAAAGCGTGAAAAAAGTGCCACTACTACGCGGCAAAACCATCGTTAATTTATTCTTTGAAAACAGCACACGAACCCTGACCACTTTTGAATTAGCGGCAAAACGACTCTCTGCCGACGTGTTAAACATTAACATCAGAACCTCGGCGACATCAAAAGGTGAAACCCTGCTCGATACGCTACGAAATATTCAGGCCATGCACTGCGACATGTTTGTAGTACGCCATGCTGACTCCGGCGCGGCGCATTACATCGCCAACAATGTAGCACCTACCATCAGCGTTATTAATGCCGGTGATGGTAGCCATGCACATCCGACTCAGGCGATGCTGGATATGTTTACCATTCGCAGAAACAAAGGCGAGAACTTTGGTAATCTTCGTGTCGCCATTGTTGGTGATATTTTACATTCGCGTGTAGCTCGCTCGCAAATACATGCACTCAACACCTTAAACACCGGTGATGTTCGTGTCATCGCGCCCAAAACATTACTACCTGTTGAAGTTGAAAGCATGGGGGTGAGTGTATTCCATGACCTGGCAGCTGGCATTAAAGACGCAGATGTGGTGATCATGCTGCGCCTGCAAAAAGAACGTATGCAAGGTGCGCTGCTACCCAGCGAGCAGGAATATTTTCAGCTATACGGGCTGACGGAAACACGTTTGCAGGCGGCAAAAAATGACGTTATTGTAATGCACCCCGGCCCCATTAATCGTGGCGTTGAAATTGAGTCCAGTGTCGCCGACGGTCCGCATTCAGTGATACTCGATCAGGTCTCTTATGGCATTTCGATACGCATGGCGGTGATGACCATGACTCTGGGAAGGGAGCCGGAAACCGGTAATAGCAAACATAACAACAAACAGGACAGTAAACTAAACAACCATACTGCCTCCAACGTGGGTGGTCATAAATGACCAATACTTCAAAAGCAAGCATACTAATAAAAAACGGGCGATTGATTGACCCGGCAAATAATATAAACAAACTCGCTGACATCCATATCATCAATGGCAAAATCGGAGCGATCGAAGCAACAAATGGCATCAAAGTAAACGACAGCACTCAAATAATTGATGCCAGCGGGCTAACTATCATCCCCGGACTGGTTGATTGCTGTGCGCGTCTGCGTGAACCGGGGCTGGAAAACAAAGCCACCATCAACAGTGAAACCATTGCCGCAACCAGGGCTGGCATTACCACTTTATGCTGCCCGCCAGACACCGACCCGGTAATCGACGAACCTGCCGTTGTAGAATTAATTAATCAGAAAACTGTCAATGCAGCACACAGCAAAGTTGTCATGCTCGGAGCATTAACTGCGGGTTTACGTGGTAAGCATTTAAGCGAAATTTATGCCTTAAAACAGGCCGGTTGTGTAGGCTTAAGCAACACTCGCAAGCCGATTGAGAATTCACTGATACTTAAACGTGCTTTCGCCTACGCGGCAACGTTTGACATGCGTGTATTCATCGAACCTGATGAACATTGGCTAAGCATGGGTGGCTGCGCCCATGAAGGTAAAATTGCCACCCGGCTTGGTTTAAAAGGCATACCGGTTTCTGCAGAAACCATCGCCATCGCTCGCGCCCTGGAGCTGGTTGCGGAAACCGGTGTCAGTGCACATTTTGGCCGTTTATCAAGCGCGCAGGGTGCTTTAATGATTGCTCGCGCAAAAAACGAACAACTGCCCGTCACTGCCGATGTTAGCGCCCATCAGTTACACCTCACCGAACTCGACATCAGCAGTTTCAACAGTGCCTGCCATGTCAACCCGCCACTACGCACACAACGAGACCTGGAAGCACTGCAAAATGCCGTTGTCACCGGTATCATCGATGCTATTTGCTCAGACCATCAGCCACACGATGTTGATGCCAAACAATCCCCTTTTGCCAGCACAGAAGCGGGCATATCATCACTGGAAACATTACTGCCATTGTGCCTGCGCCTTTCGCAGCAGACACCGCTGCAACTCAATGAAATCATTGATAAGATCACCTGCTCGCCGGCAAATATTCTAGGTATTAATGCGGGGTGCTTATCCGTTGGCGCTAATGCAGATATTTGTATTTTTGATGAAAACGAAGACTGGCAATTAACCACTGACACCATCAACAGCCACGGTAAAAACACACCGTTTCTGGGCTGGAACTTTCAGGGCAAGGTTAAATATACTATTGTGAATGGTAAGTTATTGTTTAGCTGTAGTAGCTCATACTCAAGCTGACAAAACATGTCATATCTTCTCGTGGTATGAATGACTGAGTTCGGTCAT
>CAZALW010000230.1:0-5722 GCA_964485705.1 uncultured Thiotrichaceae bacterium | reverse complement strand
TGATGCATGGTAAAACCGTCAAGGCTTAAGCCGGGACTGTGCAGGCCAAAAAAGTTTTCTTTACCGGAAACAACATGTAAACAATTTGCCAATGTTTCTTCATCAAACATTAATTTAAAGCTATCACTGTAATCGTCCAGTTGATAATCACCCTGTCGCCGTTGATCGTTTTTGTTCAGTTTAAGTAGGGTTTGCAGGCATAAATAAAAACGTGTCTTATCATTATCCAGTTGATCCATATGTAAGCACCAGCTAACCCACTCGATGGCTTCGTTGTTTTTTAAGGCGAGGCATAACATGGCTTTCAGTTCACCAATACGTAGTGTTGCCCAGGTGGTGCCGGGGTCGGGCGCAATGCCAATAAATTCCGCTACACGTTGGTAATCATTGTAACCGCCTTCTTCCAGGCGATCGAGAATGGCTTGCCAATGTGATTTTTCAAGATTTTTTAAGGACAATATTTCTTTTCGAAATAAAGCGCCTTCGTTGTTATTGTTCCATACCAGATCATCTACAGGGTAAATGTCCGACATGCCAGGTACGATGATGCGGCAGGAATAAACATTCAGGTGTTCGTAGTCAGCGATATAAATATCAAAATCTAAGTGATGAATAATATCGCAAAGGTAACCGAACTCATCGCCTGTGGTTGCATCATGGTCCCAGTCAGTAAATTCGTAATCAGTGACGCTTTTGAAAAAGTCGAAAGCAATTAGACCACTTGAGTCAATAAAATGGGTTTCAAGATTATGGTGGTCGGCAACTTCATCCAAATCAAAACTGGGCGATTGAAAACCATCAAGCTGATCCAGGTCACGCCCCTGCAACAGTTCGGTAACAGTACGTTCTAAAGCAACTTCAAAACTGGGGTGTGCACCGAAGGAAGCAAACACGGTAGCATTTTTCGGGTTGATTAAGGTGACACTCATAACCGGATATCGTCCGCCTAATGACGCATCGGCAATACGCAGGTGGTAACCATGTTGCTCAAGTTTATTGATGGCTGCGGTGATTTGTGGGTAACGTTGTAACACAGTCTCCGGTACTTCAGGTAGACAGATGCCTTCAGCAATAATTTTATTTTTTATATAACGTTCAAAGATTTCTGACAGACTTTGTACGCGAGCTTCGTTTTTTGTGTTACCTGCTGACATACCGTTGCTGACGTAGGAGTTGCCGATGATATTGAGCGGGAACCAGATGTTTTTAGCATCGCGCTGACGTTGATAAGGACAGGCACAGATACCACGTTCGCCGGTGCCGGAATTAGTATCAAAGATCTTTGTTGCGGTCAGCTCTTTATCAGGGTCGTAGTAGTCCCAGAGTTTTTCATCGAGCAAGCCATCGGGTATATTATCTTTATTACTGCTACTGTTTTTAAACCAGCGTTCATCCGGGTAGTGAACAAACTCCTCATTGGAAAAGTTTTCACCTAAATAAAAATCAGCAAAAAAATAATTGCAGCTTAATCGCTCAAAATATTCACCTAGTGCGCTGGCAAGGCAGGATTTTTTTGTGGTGCCTTTACCATTGGTAAACATTAACCCGCAGTCCTTGTCACGGATATGTACCGAGTAAACATTCGGCAGTGGGTTTAGCCACGAGGCTTCTTCAATATCGAAATTTAAATCGATTAGTTTTTGTTGCATAGAGGCAATGGATTCTTCCAGTGCGGCATCTTTGCCTTTGATAAATGTTTTCTGGGTCATAGTTTATGGTGAATAGTGAATAGTGAATACCAAAAAGACCCGTTGTCATCTCGACCACAGGGAGAGTATCTTATACTACTGTGGCTCAAGATCTCCCTGTGGTCGAGATGACAGTGAAAAATGAATCAAGATGTTTTACATGCAGCCAATACTTCTGCTACATGGTCTTTTACTTTTATGCCACGCCATTCTTTAATTAGCACGGCATTTTCATCTATTAGGAATGTACTGCGCTCAATGCCCATATATTCTTTGCCGTATAATTTTTTTAGTTTGATGATATCAAACTGTTTGCATAAGGACTCATCTTCATCGCTAAGCAGATCAAAATTAAAGTTTTGTTTTGTCTTGAAGTTTTCGTGCCTTTTTATACTGTCGCGTGATACACCAAGTATGATCGTGTTCTGGCGGGTAAATTTTGCTTTGGCATCTCGAAAATCCTGGCCTTCAGTGGTACAGCCTGGGGTACTGTCTTTGGGGTAAAAATAAAGCACAACTTTCTTTCCGCTGAAGTCGTTCAGGCTGATAGTTTTGTCACCCGTTGCCGGACGTGAAAAATTTTTAATTTTTTTACCAATGGTTACCATGGTTCACCTTGATTGTTAGTAATTTCTCAATAAGTCGCATGGCAGTTTATTGAGAAGTTATGATTGTTAGAGGCTGTTAAGCTCAGCATCAAGATTAAGTTCATCACAAATCTCGGAAAAAGCTTCACGCAGATGAGCGATGTTAGTATCGGCAGAAATGCCAATGGTCATGTGCAGAGAAAACATGGGCGAGCCGGTATGGGGTGCGGCATATCGCTCCGTCTGCAGGTTGACGATATTAATATTGCGGCTGGAGAAAAAGCGGGAGATGTTATTGACAATGCCCGGATGATCTAATGCGGCAACTTCAACTGAATAGGGGAGGGTATTGTCCGCAGGGGTAGACTCTGTTGTTGGTTTAATCAGCAGGCTCAGTTTTAGTGACTGTTCTATGTCTGCTGATTTTTCCTGCAGACTCTCTATGGCAGGCGCATCGCCACTAACCAGTAATAAGATGGCGAATTCACCACCAAGCACAGTCATGCGGCTGTCTTCAATATTGAGTCCATGGTTATAAATAATATCGCTCAGTTCGTCGACAATGCCAGGGCGGTCATCACCCAGTGCTGAGATAACAAGTTTTGTAGTCATGTTTTTTTGTTTGGTATTCTTGAGTGCGAAGAGTATATCAAAGAAAAAACAGTTGAGGCGATTTGATGTCAGTGCAGGGTAGGCTGAAGCACGGCTGGCAGAATAAAAATCAGTTAAGTTCAGAAAGCTCACGCATCAGCATGGCTGGATTATTGGCATTCAGTTCAATCAAACGTCGTAAATATTGAAGGCTGCTGCTATCGATTTGCAACCACTTCAGCCCCCAGTTGCCGGCGCTGCTGCGAATGATGTTGACGCGTGCATGGATAGAAATGTCTTCACCAAGAAATAGTGCCATGCCGCAGGGATTGTTCAGGTCGATATCGAGGTTTTCCGGTGGTTCTACCAGCATGCCTTTGAGTGAAATATCAAGCAGGTTACAGCTCCATTCCTCATTGCCACTCTGCATCAGAATTTCTGCGCTAAAAGGGATGCGATTGTAGGTTCGGCGTTCTGTCTGTGTTGATGTGTTCAAGATTTTTTGCTCATTTTAAGTGGTTCTGTAAGTTAAAGACTAGTAAAATAATGGCATTTAGCAACATAAATCATTGAAATAAAGGTTAAATATTGATTAACTGTGCGCCTTATTTTTTTGGTCTATTAATGAATAATCAAAGCAATGAATAATCAAAGCATATTTCGAGGCAGTATGGTTGCACTGGTTACGCCGATGCAGTCTGATGGCAGTGTTGACTTTCAAAGTTTGGCTACACTGGTTGAATTTCATATAGAAAACAATACTTCAGCGATTGTCTCCATGGGGACCACGGGTGAATCGGCGACCTTGAATATGGATGAGCATTGCGAGGTAATGGCGCGGACAGTTGAGCTGGTGAAGGGACGTATTCCTGTTATTGCCGGTACCGGAGCCAATTCAACCTGGGAAGCGATAGAATTAACACGTTGTGCACAGCAAGGTGGTGCCGATGCCTGTTTGTTGGTCACGCCGTATTACAACAAACCACCGCAACAGGGTTTGTATTTGCACCATAAAAAAATTGCCGAGACGGTAGACATACCGCAGATACTGTATAACGTGCCTGGGCGTACTGCGGTAGACATGTTGCCGGAGACGGTGAAACGTTTGTCAGAAATCGAGAATATTGTCGGTCTTAAAGATGCCACTGGCGACCTGGATCGTCTGGCCGAAACTCAGGCATTATTGGCTGATACAGAAGAATTCGGCTTGTACAGTGGTGACGATGAAACCGGCACTGAGTTCATGTTACGTGGTGGCCATGGTGTCATTTCTGTGACCAGCAATGTTGCACCTAAAGCCATGGCAGCCATGTGCGCTGCTGCTTTGGCAGGTGATCGAGCGCTGGCTGAATCAATCAATCAGCCTTTAACCGGTTTGCATAACGGATTATTTCTGGAAGCCAATCCGATCCCTGTCAAATGGGCGCTGGCTGAAATGAAACTTATCCCACCTTATATACGTCTACCATTGACAGAGTTTGCAGAAGAATTCCATCAGCCACTGCGCGAAGCTATGCAGCAGGCTACGTTATAGTCTGGTACACAGGCCGGAGCAGTATATTAATGAAGTTAGTTACTACCTTGTTAGATTCTTTGAAAGCGATCGGTTTGATCTTGTTGGCACTAAGCACCGCTTCCTGCGGGCTTTTTGGTGGTGATGAGCGTCCGGTGTACCAGGGTGCGGAATATTATAAAAATCTGGAAATACCGCCTGACCTGACTGCGCCCGATACCCGTGATCAGCTTGTCGTGCCGAAACCCACAAGTGAAGCACTGCAGCGATTCCGTGATAATAATAAACTGGAAACCGTGATAACGCCAAAATTTGATGGTGTGCGAGTGGTGAATTACGCAGGTAATAGCTGGTTGGAAGTGGATAACGATGTTGAGCGTGTTTGGCAGAGGCTACAAGAATTTTGGCAAAATGAAGGCATAGAGCTTGCTCAGGTAAGGCCTTCTCTAGGTTTCATGGAAACCCAATGGGTAGAACGTCTGGGCGATGATGTTGGATTATTAAGATCAATGTTCCAGAAATTCGAACCGGATGTAAAAGACAAATTTCGCATCCGTGTTGAGCGTTTTGACTTTGACCAGAAAACACGCATATATGTTGCCCACTCAAGAATTGAGCGCATTCTTTATGGCGAAGAAGAGGCTGATTTTGTCTGGCAGTCGCAACCCGCTGATTTAGAAGCTGAACGTGAAATCATTTCACGAATGGCGCTGTTTACCGGGAAAAGTGCCGATGACACCGTGCAACTGCTGCAAAATTACCGCCCATACAGTTCGCTGGTGAAAATTGACAGTACCAATGCCACTACTCTGACCATGACAGGTAGTATGGGCTTTGTCTGGCGACGCGCTATGCGTGCACTGGATCGTATGCGGGTTGAGGATATTCGCGAGCACAAAGAGAGCAGCAGTATTGATTTTGTTGTTGGCAAAGCATCGAATGAAAGGCTGAAGGCTGATGAAGATGATTTATCAAAAACCAGCTGGATTATGCGACTGTTTACCGATGTTGATGAAGAAAACCTGGCGGCAAACAAAAGCCGCCATTATCGCCTTGAATTTAGTGAGGTGAGTGGTCGTATTCAAATTGATGTAAAGGATGCTGAAAACACACAGCTGACCGATGAGGATGGCGCGATAACCGGAACGGCACTGGCGGAGCAGTTAAGAGACAGACTGGCTGAAAATCTGGAATAATCTGTATTAGCTCAAGCTTGAACTGGCAAAACGAGTCAGACTCATTGATTGAATGTCTGAGTTTGGTCATTAGCTGACCTTTAAAAACAAAAACATAGTCCGCGAAGGTCGCTCCTGCGCTCCATGCGCCCGCGACATTAGTGCGTC
>CAZALW010000229.1:0-5728 GCA_964485705.1 uncultured Thiotrichaceae bacterium | reverse complement strand
ATGTGAAGCGTGACCTATTTGCTGCCATGGTGCAGGTGGCGCAAACGGGTCGTGGACCTGAGTTGCAGATACCGAGTATGGGTTGTTCTATAAAATGGAAAACGTAGCGGGGAAATGTGGTGAATGACCAACGGTGAGCTGCTGTATTTTGAAAAACAATAGCCCAGGTCATTAATGATTTCCTCTGTTTTTCATTATTCATTATTCATTATTCACTATTCACTGCTTTTCCAGCTTGCTCATTTTGTAAAATTAGGAGAAAATGCGCAACGTTTAATGTTGTCTGACAAGGCTGTTTATGTTCTTCTTTGTGTGTCTTAGTCATTGATTATAATAAATTTTTGTCGCTTCGCAGGTGCGGTATCTGGCCTGTAGTGGCGGCTTTTTCAGTTACAAAAACTTAATCGGAGAGCACTATGCCTTCACGTAATGAGCTAGCAAACGCAATTCGCTTCCTGACAATGGACGCGGTTCAAATCCCTAATTCATGTCATCCTGGCGCACCTATGGGCATGGCGGACATCGCTGAAGTCCTTTATAACGACTTTATGAAGCATAACCCGAGCAACCCTAAATGGGCTGATCGTGACCGCTTCGTTATGTCGAATGGTCACGCTTCTATGATGCCTTATTCAGTATTGCATTTAACAGGTTACGATCTGTCAATTGATGACCTGAAAAAATTCCGCCAGTTGCATTCTAAAACACCGGGTCACCCGGAATATGGTTATACCGCTGGTATTGAAACAACCACCGGTCCTTTAGGGCAGGGTGTTACCAATGCGGTTGGTATGGCACTGGCAGAAAAAGTCATGGCAGCACAGTTTAATAAAGATGGCCATGAAATTGTTGACCACAAAACTTTTGTGTTTTTAGGCGATGGTTGTTTGATGGAAGGTATCTCGCATGAGGCCTGTTCGCTGGCAGGTTCTTTTGGCTTGAGCAAGCTGATCTGTTTCTATGATGATAACAACATCTCTATTGACGGCAATGTTGATGGCTGGTTTATTGACGATACACCAAAGCGTTTTGAAGCTTACGGCTGGCATGTGATTTCTATAGATGGTCATGATGCCGATGCAATCAAAAAAGCCACTGCAGAAGCGATTGCTTCCGATAAGCCTTCATTGATATGCTGTAACACCGTTATTGGTAAAGGCGCACCGAATAAAGGTGGTGGTCATAATGTGCATGGCGAAGCGTTGGGTCATGATGAGATTGCTGCAGCACGTGAGCATCTTGAATGGGAGCATGAAGCATTTGTTATTCCTGATGATATTTATGCAGGTTGGGATGCTAAAGCAGCAGGTTCTACTGCTGAAGCGGCATGGAACGAAAAGTTTACTGCTTATAAAACCGCATATCCTGCTGAAGCCGCTGAATTTGAGCGTCGTATGGCAGGTGAGCTTCCTGATAATTTTGCTGCGGATGCAGACAAGTTTATTGCTGAGGTTAATGCTAAAGAAGAATCACCAGCAACACGTGTTGCCTCAAAAGGTGCATTAAATGGCTATGCGCCATTACTGCCTGAGTTCCTTGGCGGTTCTGCTGACCTGACACCGTCAAACAATACCTTTAACGACAAGAGTGTTCGTATTAATGACGACCACGGTAGTGCTGAAATGAACTTTGCCGGCAACTACATCTCTTACGGTGTGCGTGAATTCGGCATGAGTGCCATTATGAACGGTGTTACATTGCACGGCGGTTTAATGCCTTACGGTGCAACTTTCTTAATGTTCTCTGAGTACGCACGTAATGCGCTGCGTATGGCAGCATTGATGAAGATTCGCAGCATCTTTGTGTACACGCATGACTCTATCGGTTTAGGCGAAGATGGTCCGACTCACCAGGCTGTTGAGCAAATTCCTACCTTGCGTATGATTCCTAATATGTCTGTGTGGCGTCCATGTGATACGGTGGAAACCGCAGTGTCGTGGAAATGTGCAATCGAATCTAATGATGGTCCTTCAACACTGATTTTCTCTCGTCAAGGTCTGGCGTTCCAGAAACGTGATGATGCAACCATTGCCAATATCCAGAAAGGCGGTTACGTGCTAAAAGATTGTGATGGCACACCAGACGTTATTGTTATTGCGACCGGTTCAGAAGTGGCGCTGGCAATGGATGCTGCTGCAGCATCCAGTAAAAACGTACGTGTTGTTTCTATGCCATGTGTCGAGATTTTTGAAAAGCAGGATGATGCTTATAAAGAATCGGTGCTGCCTAAAGCGGTTAGAGCGCGTGTTGCTGTTGAAGCTGCGATCATGGATGGCTGGTGGAAATATGTTGGCACTGACGGTGCTGTTGTTGGTATGACTACATTTGGTGAGTCAGCACCAGCGCCTCAGTTGTTTGAACACTTTGGTTTCACTGTTGATAACGTTGTTAAAACAATTGATAGTGTAGCGTAAGACATTGTTTTTCCGCTAATAAACGCTAATAAAACATTTTTAAAGTTTTATATTTGCGTCCATTTGCGGATAGAAGTTTTTTAAGTTTATATTTTTTATTGATTTGGAGAAATTATTATGACTATTAAAGTCGGTATTAACGGTTTTGGCCGTATTGGACGCATGGCTTTTCGTGCGATTGCTAAAGACTTCTCAGACATTGAAGTTGTTGGTATTAATGATTTACTGGATGCGGATTATTTAGCATACATGCTGAAATACGACTCAGTTCACGGCAACTTTGACGGTGACATCGCTGTTGAAGGCGGCAACCTGATTGTTAACGGTAAAACTATCCGTTTGACTGCAGAGCGTAATCCTGCTGATCTTAAATGGAGTGACATCGGTGCTGATCTGATTATCGAATGTACTGGCTTCTTCCTGACTGAAGAAAGCTGCCAGGCACACATTGATGCCGGTGCGAAAAAAGTGGTTCAGTCTGCACCTTCTAAAGACGGCACACCCATGTTCGTTTATGGTGTTAACCACAGCGAATATGCAGGTCAGGCAATTCTATCGGCTGCTTCTTGCACCACTAACTGTTTAGCACCTGTTGCTAAGGTTATTAACGACAAGTTTGGCATCAAGCGTGGTTTAATGACCACTGTACATGCTGCTACAGCAACACAGAAAACAGTTGATGGCCCTTCAATGAAAGATTGGCGTGGTGGTCGCGGTATTTTAGAAAACATCATTCCTTCTTCTACGGGTGCTGCTAAGGCAGTTGGCGTGGTTCTTCCTGAGCTTAACGGCAAATTAACTGGTATGGCTTTCCGCGTGCCTACTTCAGACGTATCAGTAGTTGATTTAACCATTGAGCTGGAAAAAGAAGCATCATACGAAGAAATTTGTGCAGAGCTGAAAGCTGCTTCAGAATCAGGCGACATGAGCAAAACCCTGGGTTACACCGATGAGAAAGTGGTTTCTACCGATTTCCGTGGTTGTGGTTTCTCTTCTATCTTTGATTCAGAAGCCGGTATTGCACTTGACGGTACGTTTGTGAAGCTGGTTTCATGGTATGACAACGAATATGGTTATACCTGTAATATGCTTCGTTTAGTCGAGCACGTCTCTAAGTAAGGACCTTTTGTCCGGGAGCGGCGTTGCGGCTCAAATTTAAAATACTCACGTACCCATGTTTAATTTTTTATTGGTACGCTCTGTTTTTAAATTCGAACCGCGTCTTGCTCTCGAACAAAGGCTCCTCATTTTTATGTGGCAGTTTTGGTAGGGTGGGCACGGTTTTATGCGCCCACGCGGAGTTATCAGCTAACAATGCGTGGGCAACAAAGCATGCCCACCCTACTAGCTGACTATGTAACTGAGCTAGTGTTTTTTATTAAAGTATTGTTTGTTAAGTTGTCATCATTATTTAACAAACTGTATTTAGAATATTTAAAATTTTTGGAGTTTTAGTCATGGCATTTATCAAGCTGACAGATTTGGATTTAGCCGGTAAGCGCGTTTTAATTCGTGCTGACCTTAACGTACCGGTAAAAGATGGCAAGGTAACATCTGATGCCCGTATTACCGCATCAATGCCAACCGTAGAGCATTGCATGAAAGCGGGTGCGATGGTGATGGTGATGTCGCATCGTGGTCGTCCTGAAGAAGGTAAGGTTGATGATGAAAACTCAATGCAGCCTATTGCTGAGGTTATGTCTGCCAAATTAGGCACAGAGATTCGTCTGGTTAAAGATTACCTGGATAAAGCACCAGCAGTAGCTGCTGGTGAATGTGTATTGTTGGAAAATGTTCGTTTTAATGCCGGCGAGAGCGTCGATGATGAAATATTATCTAAAAAATATGCCGCTTTGTGTGATGTATTCGTGATGGACGCATTTGGTACTGCACATCGTGCCCAGGCATCAACCCACGGTGTCGGTAAATTTGCAGATGTGGCCTGTGCCGGTATCCTGCTATCTGGTGAGCTGGATAGTCTGGCAAAAGCACTGGCAGAGCCAGCGCGTCCAATGGTCGCTATTGTTGGAGGTTCAAAAGTTTCAACCAAATTAACGGTGCTTGAAGCCTTATCTGAAAAAGTAGACCAGTTAGTTGTTGGTGGTGGTATTGCTAATACATTTTTAGCAGCGATGGGGCATAACGTGGGTAAATCGCTATATGAAGCCGATCTGGTTGACACCGCGAAAGCACTGATCGAAAAAATGGAAAAGCGAGGCGCTAGCATTCCGATTGCCAGCGATGTGGTTTGTGCAAAAGAATTTGCTGAAGATGCCACCGCGACATTAAAAGATGCGGCTGATGTAGTGGATGACGACATGATTTTTGACATTGGCCCTGACTCTGCAAAAGTACTGGCAGACATCATTGAAAAAGCTGGCACCATTATCTGGAACGGCCCTGTAGGTGTGTTTGAATTTGACCAGTTCGGTGAAGGCACTAAAACTGTTTCCATGGCGATTGCGAATTCACCTGGTTTTAGTCTTGCCGGTGGTGGTGATACTATCGCAGCCATTCAGAAATACAATATTTACGACAAAGTCACTTATATTTCTACCGCTGGTGGTGCCTTCCTGGAGTATCTGGAAGGTAAAACTTTGCCCGCAGTGGCAATGCTGGAAGCGGCTGCTGAGGCTGCTACGCAGCAATGATAAATGAAAAACGAAAAATGAAAAATTCAGCTAGAAGACTGGATACAATGAATATTTTTCATTTTTCATTTTTCATTTTTCACTTTTCACTTTTAACCGAAGGTTAAACCGTGCGCAGAACAAAGATTGTTGCGACTTTAGGGCCGGGCTCCAGTTCATCAGAAGTTATTTTTGAGATGATACAGGCGGGTGTTGATGTCTTTCGTTTAAACTTTTCGCATGGCTCACATGAAGAACAAAAGCATCGTGTTAAGCTGATTCGTGAATGCAGTGAAAAAAGCGGGCGCATTGTTGGTATTTTGGCTGATTTGCAGGGGCCAAAGATCCGTACCCATAAATTTAAAGACGGTCAGGTTCAGCTTATTCGAGGTGAAACCTTCATTCTTGATGCCAATCTGGGTAAAAAGGACGGTACTCAGGAGCGTGTTGGCCTGGCATATAAAAACCTGCCAAATGATGTTAAAGCCGGTGATGTTCTTTTACTGGACGATGGACGTGTTGAGCTGGAGGTAAACGAAGTCGTCGGTGCTGAGGTTCGATGCATCGTCATCTACACCTCGGTTTTATCCAATAATAAAGGCATTAACCTAAAAGGCGGTGGTTTATCTGCACCCGCACTGACAGAAAAAGATAAAGAAGATTTGAAAGCGGCAGTTGCCATGG
>CAZALW010000228.1:0-5747 GCA_964485705.1 uncultured Thiotrichaceae bacterium | reverse complement strand
GGATAATTTGCGCCTCAGCCAGGAAGCCAGGTCAGATACCATATTGATCGGGCACACCCATGAACACCACACGCGCCCACCTAGCAAGGTGTATATCAAAAAAACAATACCGGCACCGATGAGAACCTCTTGCTCTAGCAAGTGTTGGGTCAAAAAGATTTGCAGTACAGCAAAGGGATCTGCCAGCGGTACGAAACCTAGCAAGGTTGATGAGCTGAGATTGCCTATTAATAGTGGTTCACCGGCTATGCTCCAGCCCCAGTGAACAGTACCCAAAAACAGGAGCAGCGTGCCTAACTGCACGAAACGCCGATAAATAATAAAACGCCAGACCTTTAACTTGCCGACCAGGGTGGTTGGCATAACAAAGGGTCTGACAGGCTTTCCATTGGGACCAAGTTTTACTGTACCAGGTTTAACAGTATTGTTGTCAACAGTCATTAGATTTCACCTTGATTCAGGTAATCCAGACCCGTTGCCGGTACATCCTGCGCATCCTTTCGTTTCGGCGCTTTAAAGTCCTGGGTAATGGGAGTATCAATCTTCCAGCCCAGTCGGTAATGTTCACCAATTTTTCCCTGCACCAATTCCGGCTGCACTACACGGATGGCAGCTATCTCAGTTGGACATGCCTTTTCGCAAACACCGCAACCAGTACAGGCATTACTGTGTACCAGCGGCACAAACCTGGCATGTTTACTTATTTTGCGAGGGTGATGTTCGATGGTTATCGCTTTGTCCAGTATCGGACACACGCGATGACAAATTTCACAGCGCAGACCTATCCACGACAGACAGTTCTCAATATCAATTACCGCCAGTCCCATGCGTGACTCTTCTATTTTTTCCAGCGAATGATCCAGCGCACCGGTTGGACAGGCTTTTACACAGGGGATATCCTCACACATATAACACGGTATTTCGCGTGGTATGAAATAAGGTGTGCCAATCGCTACCGTGTCACCCGTAGGTGCCAGCTTCAAGGTATCGTAAGGACAGTCACGCACACACTGACCACACTTGATGCATTTGGCATTAAAGGCTGACTCATCATATGCACCGGGCGGGCGAATAGCATGGGGAGCCGCATGCGCCTGTTGCTGTAGCAGGTAAGACCAGACCAGACCACCAGTTGCAGTCAGAGCAACACCCTGTACTGAACGGGTCAGAAATTCACGCCTTGACGATTTGGGTGATGACTTACTGGTCATGGTTTAGTTATCATGCTGCACATTATTTGATAGAAGCCGATTTGTTAGAAGCTGCTCTGATAGAGGCCGAGAAAGAACACATGGTTATTCCCCGGCTTCCAGGTAAAAACAGACTAAGCAAAAATCAAAGCAACCAGATCAGGCCTTATAAACCTTAGCAGCAGATTTCTTGAAGTCCTGTTCTTTAGACATAGGACAGGTTACATCAAGGCACAGCTTGTTTATCATCACCGATTCATCAAAGAATGGAACAAAGGTGTAACCTTTTGGCGGACGATTTCGGCCTGTGGTTTCCAAACGCGCCTTGACCTTACCTCGGCGCGTTTCAACCCAGACCAGATCATCGCGCTGCAAGTCACGTTTATCAGCATCATCTGGATGCATCCATATCTGCGCACTGGGTACTGCACGATGCAATTCAGGAACACGACGTGTCATGGTGCCGGTATGCCAATGTTCGAGAACTCGACCGGTTGATAACCACAAGTCATAGTTATCATCTGGCTGTTCCGGTGGTGCTGCATAAGGACGGAAGAAAATTTTCGCCTTGCCGGCAAGACTTTTCTTTTCTTTGTTGGTCACTTTATCCAGGTTACCAGTTGGCGTGGCTTTTAATGCTTTACCATAAAATTCAAAATCCATGCCTTTGGTCACATAAGAATCGTATTTTTCATTAAAACGCCACTCGGTTTCCTTGCCGTTTATCACCGGCCATTTCAAACCACGGTTATCATCGCTGATATAGGTATCAAAATCGGCCAGATCGTGCGCATTGCCAAGGGTAAACTGGCGGTATTCATCAAACAACGCTTTTTCAGGAAACCAGCCATCGCCCAATTTCTCAGCAATATGATTGCCATGACCTTTGGTCACAGCATTATCATGAGGCCAGCTGACTTTTTTATTTTTTGCAGTGGCAAACAACACATCATATAAAGTGTCATCCGGTGAGTAACCCATTTTAACAGCTTCATCAAGCACACTAGGCAGTTTGCCATCATCAAAACCTTTTGCCTTCAGACCGGGAACCTTATGCTCACCCCAAACCTCTTTTAATTTGAAACGCTTGGCAAACTCCAGACCCTGCCAGACATCACCCATGGCCTCACCCGGCGGGTTGACCTGTTGACGCCAACCCTGAGTACGACGTTCAGCATTACCGTACAGACCCCATTTCTCGTATATCATGGCGGTGGGTAAAATCAGATCTGCAACTTTAGCTGAAACGGTTGGATATGGATCGGAAACCACCAGGAAGTTGTCAGACTTACGTGCTGCCGCAATCCAGTGATTGGCATTACCCGATGCCTGGAACGGATTATTGACCTGCACCCACGCCCACTTAATACTACCGTCTTCCATACTGCGTAAAATTTTAGTAATGTGCGAACCGACTTTAGGGCTGAGCGTTTTAGCAGGTAGATTCCAGATTCTTTCAGAAATGTCTCTGTGTTTACCATTAAACACCACCATATCGGCAGGCAGACGATGTGCAAAAGTACCCACTTCGCGTGCTGTGCCACAAGCAGATGGCTGACCAGTAAGCGAGAACGCACCATCACCCGGCTTTGCCTGTTTACCCAGTAGCAGATGCAATGTATACATTTGCTCATTTGCCCAGCTACCACGGTAGTGCTGGTTAGTGCCCATGGTCCAGAAACTGGTAACCTTCCGACCTTTTGCAATGTAAGCATCAGCCAGTGCCTTTAGCTTCTCTTTATGTGATTCCAGTGACTCGTCCACATCACCTTTGGACATCTCGGCAACGAAGTCGAGTGTATAAGGTTCCACGCCTTTTTTGAATTCCTCGAAACTGATCTGCCAGTGCTTCATGGCCGATTTACGGTTGTTTTGCTTGACCACCTCACCTGCTGTACGGCGTTGCGCAATAGCTTCATCCTTGTCAAGCGTATTAACAAGTTCTTTTGCCTGAATATCCTTTTCTGCATCAAATGCGTATTTAGATGTACCACGCATACCATAACCAATGTCATAAGGACCGGTAGCATAGACGCAATGTTTTTCGACAAAATCATGATCAATCGCATCGCGTTTAACTATCTCACGTGCAATGTAATTCGAAATGGCCAGATCAGTACCCGGTTTGAAGATGATTTCTATATCAGCAATATCAGAGGTCTGGTTAGAGCAGGTAGTCAGATTAATGAGTGTAATGTCATCTTCATGAGCTATTTTTCGGTCAGATACACGCGCCCACAGGATAGGATGGCATTCAGCCATATTGGCACCCCAGGTAACCATGGTGTCTGCGTGTTCAATGTCATCATAGTTACCGGATGGTTCGTCAATACCAAAAGTCTGGATAAAACCAACGACCGCAGAGGCCATACAGTGACGCGCATTGGGGTCGATATTGTTACTGCGGAAACCGGCCTTCATCAACTTGGCCATTACGTAACCTTCAGGAATGGTGTACTGACCGGAGCCAAATACAGCAACACCGTGTGGCCCCATTTCCTTATAGGTTTTCTTGAACTGTTTTTCCATCTCGTCAAATGCCTGATCCCAGGTTACGGGATGGAATTTACCGTCTTTGGCAAATTTGCCATCTTTCATGCGCATCAAAGGTTTGGTCAAGCGGTCTTTACCGTACAAAATTTTGCCATTGAAATAACCTTTAATACAATTCAAACCACGATTAACAGGGGCATCGGGATCACCTTTGGTGGCAACAATTTTGTCGTCTTTAGTGGCAACCATAATGCCACAGCCAACACCACAAAAGCGGCAAACACTTTTGTCCCATTGCCAGCCAGCCTCAGCTTCTTTGGTGGCAGCTATTGCCGCCGAACTAATTGATAAACCAGCAGTGGCAGCAGCTGATGCAGCAACACTTGTTTTCAGGAATTCACGACGTGTTTGAGACAGCTTGTGTTCCATGTTGAACCTCCAATGGGATTATAAGTTTGCCGGAGAATGTATCCGGCGGAATTTGTAAATTTCAGAATTTGTTATTTCAGAACTGGAAGAATATTTAATCATTGCCAATATATCTAAGGATTAATCATTAAGACATGCAGGCACGGCAGAGGGCTGCAGCCCGGTATACTCATCCAGATCATCAGGTATACTTTCAGGGGCAATGCTGTCGTCCTCAGCAAGGTAGTGGTAGACCATCTCGGCAAGTACAATTCCGGGCAGCTTCTTTATTTTTTTCAGACCATCAACTTCGTTACGAATGGATTCAGCTTCCTGAACAACAATAAGCTTGTTGTTATCTCGATCAATATGGTGAACCTCTACATCGGGCATAGCATTTAGAGTTTCGATCAGGGCATCGATTTTTGATGCGGTGGATATAATTAATATTCCGGAGAGATTCATCTTATTTTTGCCCAAAGCGCAAGTTGTGAACAGGTGGGCGATTTTTAACTATCATTTTTATACATTAACCTTTGCAAATTATATTCATTAATTTCTTATTCTTATTTTGATTGACTCTACTACGAGACACTTCAGCAAAAATTGACATAGGTCAAACAGAGAAATTTAATTAAATAATTATTTACATCACCAATCTATATTAGTTTTTTATTATTAAATCATATACTTATGTAGAGCATGAAAAAGATAACTGTTTTTCATGGCAGCAAGGACATGGACTCAAGCGTACAAAAATACTTACAACGCGCCTTGCAGTAGCATATATCCTTTATATGTGTTCCGATATTACATACAAACCCATTCTTCAATCACTGCGGCCGAACCTTATCTATTCTATTTTTCGGGTCAAAATTAAAGTACATTTTTTTCGGCAGTAAATCGTAACTCCATGGCAAGCCAACATTCTTCCAGCCACTCACAATACGCTCTCCTTTTCCGGGGCCGGTTTTAGCACGGATACCTTCAAAACCTTCAACCTGTGTATAAACTTTAGTAAAACCTGCCTTGATTAATATTCTGGCTGCAAAAGGTGCGCGACTGCCCGATGTACACATAATGATAAGCGGTGCATCTTTAGTAAGTGCTCTATATTGTAAAAGCATTTCAACGGCATCAACAAAGTCAGAATTTTTAGGCTTTTTAAATGTGCCATATACACCGTTTTTTTTCATCTTCCAGTTCGCCGAATCAAAACGATAAGGTATATTGGCATCGACCGTTTCCGCCATTCCCGTATAATGAATTTCAGCCTGATTTCGCACATCCAGAAAAAGTACTTTTTCGGGGCTGGCCGTTTTCATTTCATATGCTTCCTGCGCAGTCAAATAAAGCCCTAAAGATGTATGCTGCCAGTCTTTGGTTAATACGGATTCATCAACAGCAAGGACGGGAGCGGTGAAAAACGTCAGTAACAGGTAAACAATAAATTTATTCATAATGCATTTGCTTTGATGAACAACCATATCTTTCATGACCAAAACCCTATCATAAAACATTCAAGTTGCTGTAAATAAATTGTGCTTTATCTTTATATTAGTACAGAGCAATACAGGTGATTGTAATGCTTACCAACACTCTGTAACATACTGTTTTTAATCACTCCTCGTTGCCACACAAGAACGTGGAACGAAC
>CAZALW010000227.1:0-5787 GCA_964485705.1 uncultured Thiotrichaceae bacterium | reverse complement strand
GTATTTTTTATGGACTGGAGGCAAAAAGGACTTGCTTTGGAACAGAGTATCTACGGGCTTATGTTATTAAACAAGCTGTAACAGGCTGGCATATCAACATTAACAGAGCAAAAAAAACCGGCAGCTTATCGCTGCCGGTTTTTTTTACAAACGCTGGTCTGTAAAGACCAACGTAGACTAAGTCTCCTTGCGTCTGCGAGCAATCGCCACCAAACCAATCAAGCCTGAGCCGAATAACCATACTGCTGCGGGTACGGGAACTGCATTGATGGCTGCTACAGAAAAGTCATTATCCCATGCGCAATTACTACCATCAAATGCACCACAATTTACAAAAAAAGTAATGCTATTTACGTCCGTTAACGTACCTACCCATTCAGTAAAACCATTGCCGCCTTCGGCAGATGCGAATACATCCGTAAAATCGTTTAAATTATTGTTAATATAAAAGCTTGCTACCTCTGTATGACCTTCTATGAAAGTATCCAGAAAAGAAATCATGGTTATAGTAGCGCCGCCAAAACCGGATATAGTTAAGTGCTCAGAGCTGGACACAAAACTAAGCTCGTCGTCCTGTCTCGAATTTGTGCCGTTACCAACACCAAGTCCATCGCCGGTGCAGACATAAGGATTAGTACCAGAACAGGGCAGATAAGCTGAACTTGGATCTGTACCACTAAAATCCTCATTGACAGTAATACTTCCCCCTACCGCTGTGAACGTCAGACCATTCACCGTTTCAGTCATTTTACCATCCAAAGCTCCCCATACGCCTGTATCAGTAAAATCAAAAAAACCAACTACGGGTGCGGCGCTAGATACTGCCGAAAATACCAGTAGCCCCGATGCAAGTGTTGTTGTTACCAAAGTCGTTACGATATTTTTCTTCATTTTACATTCCCTTTTTTAGAGGTGGTTTTAGCTCTTTATTAACTATTTATAAAAGCGAGTCACATTCAATTGCATTGTGTAATCTATTGTGTAATTAATACAAAGCAATTTTAATGCCACATTATCATATGTTATAAAAAACAATGACTTAGAATAACTACGGTAGACACTTATATTGTAATATGTAAAAAATTATGACGGTTCTAATTAAAATCGTTGCGCAGCAAAATCACATGAAACGCAAAAAAACTCTGTAAGCGACTGATATAACAGTGTTTATATCAACATAAAACATTCTGTGTGAGCATATAGCAGGTGTAAAATAAACCGACACCAATGCCGCTAAGTTAAGCAGTGTAAGCAATGATAGCTAGTATGGAAACGGGGCTTTAGCCCCGTCCGTGGCGGGACTAAAGTCCCGCTTCCAAACTTCTTTATGCTTAACTTGCTGGCATTGAAGTCGGTGTGAAATAGCGCCATCAAAAGCAGGCAGTCGTATCAATCCACCCAGACCCGCGCATTTCTAAACATTCGCATCCACGGTGCATCTTCGCGCCATTCATCCGGATGCCATGAATGTTGTACGGTTCTAAATACACGCTCAGGATGCGGCATCATAATGGTTACTCGTCCATCATCACTACAAAAACCCGTTAAGCCTTCAGCTGAGCCATTTGGATTAAGCGGATATTTCTCTGTTGGCTGTCTTTCATGGTCAACGAAACGCATAATTGATTGTGCACTCTGACGTTGCTGGGCTGTTTTATATTCAGCCCTGCCCTCACCATGTGCAACCGCAATCGGCATCACAGACCCGGCCATGCCCTGCATTAATATAGAAGGTGAATCCATCACTTCAACCAGGCTAAAACGGCCTTCAAACTGTTCGGAATGATTTTTTACAAAATGTGGCCAGTGTTGTGCTCCCGGTATCAGTGATTTTATATTTGCCATCATCTGGCAACCATTACACACACCCAGGCTAAAGGTGTCTTCACGGTCAAACCAGGCTGCAAATACATCACGCGCACGTGCATTAAATAAAATGGATTTTGCCCAGCCTTCACCAGCACCGAGAACGTCACCATATGAAAAACCACCACAGGCAACCAGCCCTTTAAAATCTTGCAGGTTAATGTTGCCGTTAATGATGTCGCTCATGTGAACATCAATGCTATTAAAACCGGCACGGTCAAAGGCGGCGGCCATTTCTATCTGGCCATTAACACCCTGTTCACGTAATACTGCAATGTTTGGCTTAGCCCCTTTTAAAATATAAGGAGCAGCAATATCTTCATTAATATCAAAGCTTAAATTCACATTTAAACCTTTATCATCCTGAGTAATGGCATCAAATTCCTGCAAAGCACATTCAGGATTATCACGCAGGCGTTGCATGTGATAACTGGTTTCACTCCAGGCCTGCTGCAAGGATTCACGAGTTGCCGAGAATATCGGGGTGCCACTATTATTAATGCTGATTTGATCATCAGCCTGGTCATCCTCATGGCTATGCTTATAAACTTCGCCAAGCTCATGTAAACAGTCCGATAAGCCTGCTTTATCAAAAGCCATTTCAATGCAGCCAAGATCATCTTTGCGGATTTGTAACACACCACCAATTTCTTCATTAAATAAAACAGACACGACATCACCGCTGGCATCACTGCTGCCATCAACTAACATCGAATCCAGTTGAATATTTAAACCACAATGGCCGGCAAACGCCATTTCACAAAGACAGGCAAACAGACCACCATCAGAACGGTCGTGCCACGCCAGAATTTTTCCCTGATTATTTAACTGCTGAAACACATTAAAGAAGGCTTTTAGTTGCAGGGCATCATCCACATCCGGTGGCACATCGCCTATTTGTTTACAGGTTTGTGCCAGCGCAGACCCTCCTAAACGATTTTTGCCAAAACCTAAATCAATCAATAACAAACTGGTATCTTCAATATCAGTGCGTATTTGCGGGGTTAGGGTTTTACGTACATCGGTGACGGGGGTAAAAGCGGTGATAATTAATGACAAAGGCGCAGTCACCGATTTATTTTCAACACCATTCTCTGTGGTTTCAGTCCACACGGTTTTCATCGACATGGAATCTTTGCCGACTGGAATAGTCAATCCCAGTTGTGGGCATATTTCCATGCCAACGGTTTTTACTGTGTCGTATAAAACCGCATCTTCTCCTGGATGCCCGGCTGGTGCCATCCAGTTTGCGGAGAGTTTTATATTGGATAATTTTGTTATGGACGCTGCCATGATATTGGTGATGGATTCCGCAATTGCCATGCGTGCTGATGCCGGACCATCAAGTAAAGCAATCGGTGTGCGTTCCCCTATCGCCATGGCCTCACCGCAATAGCCTTCAAAGGAAGAAGTGGTCACGGCAACATCTGCTACCGGCACTTGCCACGGCCCGACCATTTGATCACGCGTTACCATGCCGGTTACTGTGCGATCTCCAATAGTAATTAAAAAACTTTTGTTGGCAACGCACGGCAAACGTAACACGTTAAAAGCCGCGGTGGTTATATCTATCTCGTGTGTATCCAGCGCAGTATGTTTCACTGTTACGCTTTTTACATCACGATACATTTTTGGTGGTTTGCCCAGCAACACATCCAGCGGCATATCCACCGGATAATTGTCAAAGTGCCGATCATGTACTTTTAAGGTTTGCTCTTCGGTGGTATCACCTAAAATCGCATAAGGACAACGTTCGCGTTCACACAACTTTTTGAAATCATCAATACGTTGTGGATCAACCGCAATCACATATCTTTCCTGTGATTCATTACACCAGATTTGCATCGGTGTCATACCCGGCTCGTCATTATGCACTTCACGTAATTCAAATTCTGCACCACAACCACCGTCATATACCAGTTCGGGCAAGGCGTTAGACAGACCACCAGCACCAACATCATGAATCGATAAAATCGGATTTTCATCCTGCGAGCAGCAGCCATCAATCACTTCCTGACAACGCCGTTCCATTTCGGGATTGCCACGTTGCACTGAGGCAAAATCGAGATCTTCAGCACTGGCACCACTGTCCATTGAGGAGGCAGCACCACCACCCAAACCAATTAACATTGCCGGCCCACCCAGTACCACAATTGGCGTGCCAACGGGTAGTTGCAGTTTTTCTATGTGCTGTTCACGAATGTTGCCGTAACCGCCTGCCAGCATGATGGGTTTGTGGTAACCACGCACCTCGAAACTCTGCTTGCCATCAATCATGATACCAGCGACTTTTTCTTCAAAAGTACGAAAGTAACCGGTAATATTTGGCCGACCAAATTCATTATTAAATGCCGCTGAGCCAATCGGGCCTTCCAGCATAATATCCAGCGCTGAAACGATGCGTTCAGGTTTTCCATAATCAGTTTCCCACGGTTGCGGGTACGCGGGTATTTTTAAATTAGAAACCGAAAAACCGCTTAAAGCAACCTTTGGTTTAGAACCCCGTCCAGTTGCCCCTTCATCACGAATTTCGCCCCCGGCACCGGTTGCAGCACCTGGAAAAGGTGAAATAGCAGTGGGATGATTATGCGTTTCCACTTTCATCAAAATAGCAATATGTTCATCACTATAATGGTATTGATGGTTTTCACTATGCGCGATAAAACGTTTGGCTTTATGCGAAGCGATAACGGAGGAATTATCACTGTAAGCACTTAATACGTCTTCAGAATGTGATTCATAAGTATGGCGAATCATATTAAATAACGATCTGTCCTGCGATGCGCCATCAATAACCCAGTCCGCATTAAAGATTTTATGCCGGCAATGTTCAGAGTTTGCCTGGGCAAACATCATCAACTCGGCATCAACCGGATTACGTTTTATTTTTGTGAAATGTTCAAGTAAATAATCAATCTCATCATCAGACAACGCCAGCCCCAATTGCTTATTGGCTATAACTAATGCATCTTTACCCGAGCCAAGAATATCAATCGACTCACCCGCTGTTGGCTGATGATGCGCAAACAAACAATGAGCATCCTCTAATTCATTAAGCACCGTTTCTGTCATTCGGTCATGCAAACAAGCTGCAACGATCTGTATGTTTGCTTCATTCCATTGCACACCTTGAACATGATAGGCAATACCACGCTCAATTCGGTTAATAAGCTGTAAGCCACAGTTATGGGCAATGTCAGTGGCTTTTGATGACCAGGGTGAAATGGTACCGGCACGAGGTACCACCAGAAACAAGTGACCCTCGCTGGAGGCTTCCGCCAGATGCGGGCCGTATCGTAGCAACTTTTCTAAAACAGTGGTTTCTGTATCATCCAATATTTTATCCGCATCAACAAAATGCACAAAATGCGCCGTGAGTTGAGTAATCCCCGGTAAGACGATCTGAATTTGATTGAATAATTTTTCCTGACGGAAGTTTGAAAGTGCGGGCGAACCAATGAATGTCTGCATTTTTAGGTCTAACTTCTAAAGATTATGATAGTAATATGACACATTTAGAGGCACGAGAAAGCCCACCAAACCTGACTTATTTTAGGTCGGAATATTACCCTGAATTACACTCCACTGATATATTTTTACTGTGTATATTTAGGTCAAAAATATACCTGATTAGCCATGAAAGCCAGCTATGTTTGTATTTTCATTGTAAAACAACAGCTTAACTTGCTACTGTCATCTCGACAGAGGGAGAGATCTTAAGCTACCGTGGTATAAGATCTCTCCCTCTGGTCGAGATGACAGTAATAAAAATGATTTTATGAACCAAGTTCTTTAAGTTAGGCTGAATGTTATGGCTAATCAGGAAAATATATGCCATTGCTTAACACAGGAATATTAGCAGATGAATGTGCTGTTATGTCCATGGATGGACGGTATATAGAAAATGCAGGAGCAATTTTC
>CAZALW010000226.1:0-5800 GCA_964485705.1 uncultured Thiotrichaceae bacterium | reverse complement strand
TTTACAGATCCCCTATCGGGGACTTTAAAAACTATCCCCCCAACTATCACGCTTACGTCGCCAGTTAATACGGGTAAGAATCAGGCCAAGTACCAAGCTACCAATAGACACTGCCGCACCGATCAAAAACCATTCCTGGGTGACGTTACTTCGAAGTTGCTGGTTGTCTTCTTCTAACATCGATTCATTTTTACGAACTTTAGTCAGTTCTTTCTTTAGTTGTTTATTCTTTTTCGATAAGGCCTGTGGATTGGCCGTGGTGATTTTAAGATCTTCCAGTGAATTACTTAAGTTAGTTCGCTCATTTTGCAAAGCGCCCTTCTCATTTTTCAGTCGTCCAATTTCAGACTTTAATTCAGCGATGATACTGTTTAATTGTTTCATTTGCTGATTTGATTTTGCATGCTGCTTATTTGCAGCCGCTAAGCGGTCACGGCCACTGGGAACATTCATTGTGTCTTTATTTAGCACCCAGCCTGATTTATCGTCACCGGTTTCAACATGAATATATTTACCATCTTCAGATGTTTCCAGCACAGTGAGTGCTGCACCACTACGGATAAATTTAACAATACGATGTCCTTCAGACGCGCCTGAGCGTAGCGGGATTTTTAGTTCATCACTGACGTAACGGGTGGCTGCGGCTTGAGCCGGCATGTTTATTACTACGCTTAACAGAAACAGCGCGAACAAGGCCAGATAACGAATAGATTGAGCTTTAATATTTAACACGTTATGTTTAACTCCGCTGTTTATAAGAAAATCTATAAAAAAATTTATAAAAAACTATAAAAATTTGTGCCTTAATTGTATAAGGCTATGTTGTATCTGACAAACAATTTCAGATATAAAATGACTGCTATCGACACATAGCAGACATTGGCAAAGCTGAAAAACATTTAGTCCGCGAAGAACGCAAAAGACGCGAAAAAAGCAAAGAAAATATTTTTTGTTTTTTAGGCATATCTGAATAAGCGGTAGTATTACTGGCTTTAGTCGATATAAACAGTAAAATTTTATTCCTGTAAATCTACATTGTTTTTGCTTTTTTCGCGTCTTTTGCGTTCTTCGCGGACTATTTCTTTTGATTTTGAATATTCGCTAATGACCGAACTCAGTCATTCATTCAATGTGTAAGCCTGGCATACTTTGGCAGCTTAAGCCGCAACTATCACACCTTAATCCTTATAAGCAAAAACACCATCCACATTATCTGTATGACGCTCATCAAACCATTTCAACTTATCATGCAAGGTGACGACTTCACCTACTATAATCAATGTCGGCGGTTTGATTTCTTCATTTTTGATTACATCAAGTAAGGTATCCAGGGTTGCAATCAAAACACGCTGCTGTGGTGTGGTGCCCTGCTCAACCAGCGCCACCGGTGTGCTTGCTGGCAAGCCATGCGCGACCATTTCTTTACATAAAGTTGGCGCGCCGTGCAAGCCCATGTAGAACACTACGGTTTGATGAGGATGCGCCAACGCTTTCCAGTTAAGATCAACTGAACCATCTTTTAAATGACCTGTAACAAACACGCATGATTGTGCATAATCACGGTGTGTTAGCGGAATACCGGCATAAGATGAACAGCCATTTGCAGCGGTAATACCCGGCACCACCTGAAAACTGACGCCTTCCTGCGCAAGCTCTTCAATTTCTTCGCCACCACGGCCAAAGATAAACGGGTCGCCACCTTTTAAACGCAGTACACGCTTGCCTTCTTTGGCCAGACGCACCAGTAGTTGATTGATATTCTCCTGCTGCATAGTGTGTTTATCACGTTCTTTTCCGACGTAAACAATTTCAGCATCACGCCGTACCATTTCCATTATGGCAGGAGAAACCAGGCGGTCATAAACAACCACATCAGCCTGTTGCATTAAGCGTAAGGCACGGAAGGTTAATAAATCCGGATCACCAGGGCCGGCACCAACCAGAAAAACTTCGCCTGGCATTGTGGGCTCTATTGATTGTTCGTCAATTGCTTTTTGTAACAGCTGCCTGGCCTCATTCTCGTGACCTGAAAATACGCGCTCAGCCACACTACCCGCAAGAATTTTTTCCCAGAAATCACGGCGTGATTCGACATCTGGAAACGCCGCTTTCACTTTGTCACGAAAACCTTCAACCAGTGTTGCCAACCGACCATAAGCCGAAGGAATAATACCTTCCAGTTTAGTACGAATTAATCTTGCCAATACCGGCGATGAACCACCGGTGGAGATGGCAATAACCACAGGCGAACGATCGATAATAGATGGCATGATAAAACTGCATAAATCAGGATTATCCACCACATTAACCGGTAACCGCAACTGATGCGCTAGCTCAGAAACACGCTCATTAACTGAACGCTGATTGGTTGCCGCTATAACCGCTACGCATGTTTCTAAATCGGAATCTTCAAACTCTCGATTTTCGTGCTGTATTAATTGCTCTTCTCTCAGATTCTTTAATTCATCACACAGTTTCGGCGAAACCACAGTGACATTAGCCTGTGCTTTTCGCAGTAGTGCAACTTTACGTGCAGCAATAGAACCACCGCCAACAACCAGGCAAGGACGTTGTTTGATTTGTATAAAAATTGGTAGGTATTGCATGGCAGTTTTTTCGTTGTGTTTTTCTCTGAAAAAGAGAGTTTTTGATTAGATAAGGTTGTTTACTCGTGCGCTGAAATCATAGTTTACATAATCGTTCCGACAAGAGTACATGTAAATCAGCACATATAAATCAACAAAAGGATTTTTCAGGGATTAAGGAGGCATCAATAAATAACTTATCGGTCTTGCTTGCCCTGTTGCCCATCTTCTGCGTTGCACAAAGGCTTACATACAACGAGTATGCGCCCCTTTGTGCGTCTTGAAGATGAACAACATTGCGGCGCAATACCGATAAGTTATTTATTTCTGACTCCTAAGTAATTTATCCAGTTTTCCGCTTTGGTTTAACGCGGTTAAATCATCAAAGCCGCCAACATGAAAATCATCAATAAAAATCTGTGGAATGGTACGGCGACCAGTAATTTCCATCATATGTTCAAATTTAGCGGGGTCTTCATCCACCTTAATTAATTCGTATTCAGCTTTTTTGCTTTGCAATAACCGCTCGGCAGCGGTGCAATAACCACAAAAACGACCACTATAAACTATAACTTTTGGTTGTGACATACTTGCTTCCGACATAACTTACAAACCTTCTATAACATTTTTCAACATATTTCGCACTTCAGACGCAATACCACCGAGTACTTCGTTTTGAATCGCCATCATCGATGCCATGGGATCAACCGCAGCAACTTCAACTTTGCCGTTGGGCAATTCCTGCACGACAACATTGCAGGGTAACATGGTACCGATTTTATCCTCTGCCAACAGCGCTTTATGGGCAAATCCCGGGTTACAGGCACCTAAAATTGTATAAGGCTGAAAATCAGCATCAATTTTCTTTTTTAAGGTTGCTTTCACATCAATAGTGGTTAATACGCCAAAACCAGCATCAGCCAGGTGAGCAGTGACACGTTTAATAGCATCATCAAAATTGTCATCAATTATTTTAGAAAAGTAATAACTCATGGATAAATCTCTATTTTTACAAAAGTGGGCGGGTATTATAACTTGTTAATTACGTGTACGAATTACTAATTACGAATTACGAGTAGTGGCGCATGGATGCACCATTTACGAACCAAAGGATGAAGTGAGGCGTTACGAGACATTATTGGTCAATAAAACGCCTGCAAAAAGCAACTCGGTTGGTAAAAACCAAAAAATAACCTAAAAGCACCCCAATTAGTAATTCCGTCCTTTGGTTCGTAAACGGTGCATCCATGCACCACTACTCGTAATTAATAATCACATTTCCAAAGGTGGTGGGGCAACACGTAACACTTCCTCGACTGTGGTTTCTCCTTTAGCCACCTTGTTTGCACCACTTAAGCGCAAAGGCTGTAAACCATCTTTAATTGCCTGACGACGCATATCGTGTATATCACAATCCATGGTAATCATCTGGCGTGTTTCTTTGGAAAACTTAAACATTTCATAAATGCCTTTACGCCCCTGGTAACCGGTATCACGACACTCAAGGCATCCCACCGGTTTATACACCTGCCTGGGTTTTTTCGCTTTCCAGGGATACACCAGCTCCTGCCAGACACGGTCGCTAATTTCTGTTGGCTGCTTGCAATGCGGGCACAAGGTTCTCACCAGTCGCTGCGCCATGATGCCGAGTACGGAGGATTGAATTAAATACGGTGGTACACCGATATCCAGCAATCTTGTTACTGCCGACGGTGCGTCATTAGTATGCAGTGTTGATAGCACTAAATGCCCGGTTAATGCTGCCTGTATGGCAATATCAGCCGTTTCCTGGTCACGAATTTCACCAATCATGATGATATCCGGGTCCTGACGCAACAAGGTGCGTACGCCACTGGAAAAATCCAGATCGATGTTTTTCTGTACCTGCATTTGATTAAACGCCGGCTCGACCAACTCTATAGGGTCTTCAATCGTACAAACATTAACATCCGGTTTTGCCAGCAGCTTTAAGGTGGAATACAGTGTGGTGGTTTTGCCTGAGCCGGTGGGACCCGTCACCAGAATAATGCCATGTGGCTGTTCTATCATTGATTGCCAGATTTTATTATCTTTTTTGCTAAAACCTAACTGGGTGAAGTTTTTTACCAGCACTTCGGGGTCAAAAATACGCATCACCAGTTTTTCACCAAACGCTGTTGGCATGGTGGACAATCGCATTTCGACTTCTTTGCCATCTTCGGTGCGAGTTTTCAGCCTGCCATCCTGTGGCCGGCGTTTTTCCGCCACATCCATACGACCAATTATTTTTATGCGGCTGGTCACGGCTTTCATTACCGCTGTTGGAATTTGATAAACTTCCTGCAAAACACCATCAATACGAAAACGTACCGGACACATTTCCCGGCGTGGCTCCAGATGAATATCACTGGCACGTTGTTCAAAAGCATATTGCAACAACCAGTCTACGATGTTGACCACATGCTGGTCATTAGCATCAAGCTTGCCTTTACGCCCCAGCTCCATCAGCTGTTCAAGGTTTTGAATATTGCCGCCGCCAGTATCCGCTGAGGTACGCGCACCATGAACCGATTTAGCGATGCTATAAAACTCCAGCAATAATCGGCGGATGTCATCCGGGTTGGCAATAACCAGTTTGAATTCTTTATTATGAATACGCGACAGTTCTGCTTCCCAGTCACGCTCGAAAGGCTGTGCTGTTGCCATCGTTATTGTGCTGCTATCAACCTTTATCGGCAACACGTTATATCGAGCGGCATAGGCATATGACATCACTTCGGTCACTTCAGACACTTCGATTTTTAACGGATCAATGCGCACGAAAGGCATATCAACACGCGCTGCCAACCATTTTGTCAGCACGTCCAGTGTCAATACTTTTTGCGTAACAAGATTAACCCAGTTTCTCTCGCTAATAATTTCAAGCGGATTTTTTTTCTTATATTGCGCACCCACAGCAAGAGTACGCAACATGTGTGCGTTCTCCTTATCAACCATTTCATCGTCTTCAAGCCACCGCAAAATGTCGTGAACTTCAAGATGTTGATTCAGTTTTATATTATCTTCGAATACTGCGCTCATTTTTTCTCTTGATTTAGGGCATCTCTAAAAATCAGGATTTTTGTTCGAGTTCAAGGCGGATGGATTTCGAGAACCGCAGTGTATATGCAATTTACGGCTATGCCGCCCCGGATCGCAGAAATCCATCCAACGCAGAAATCGGACAAAAAGACAAT
>CAZALW010000225.1:0-5805 GCA_964485705.1 uncultured Thiotrichaceae bacterium | reverse complement strand
CCACCCTACAAAAACAGAATCAAAAATTTAAAATGTTTTATTTGCGCTTTTTTTGTGTCTTTTGCGTGTTTCGCGGACGAATGTTTTTCAGTTTTTCCAACGTCAGCTAAGTGTCGAAGTCTGTCATTCCATGTCAGACACTGTCAAATGCAGACTTATATAAAAAAAACAGTTGAGAACTAATTAGTTTCGATTTTTTTAGCTTCCTCACTATCGTCCTCTGCACTAGTAGAAATGGTGCAAGAACCCAGATCAGGTAGATTGGTGACATCAATTTCCGCACCAAATTGTTTTAATGCGCCACACATGGTTTCCATTTTTTCGTCCATAACGTGAATGTGATCAAGCATTTTATTAATGGCAGTCGCTACCGGGTCGGGAGCATCATGAGTAGCACCGTATGCATCAAAACCCAGTTTTTGTGCAACGGCATTACGTTTTTGCTGCGCCTCATCATGACGATGTATGACGTGTCCGGGAACACCTACCACGGTTGAATTCTTTTCAACATCTTTTGTTACCACCGCATTGGAACCAATACGCACCCCTTCTTCAAGTGTGATAGGTCCCAGCACCTTGGCACCCGCACCAACCACTACATTGCTAAACAAGGTAGGATGGCGTTTGCCTGCTTTCCAACTGGTGCCACCTAAAGTCACACCATGATACAAGGTACAGTCATCACCAATTTCTGCAGTCTCACCGATAACCACGCCCATGCCATGATCAATAAAGAATCGCTGACCAATAGTCGCGCCGGGATGAATTTCTATACCTGTCACCAGACGGGTAAAGTAAGAGAGCCAGCGAGCTAACCATTTAAGCCCAATATTCCACAATCTATGGTTAAAACGATGCATAAGTACGGCATGGAGTCCGGGGTAACAGGTTATTACCTCCCAGGTATTTCTTGCTGCCGGATCGCGATCAAATACGCAGTTTATGTCTTCACGAATACTGATGGTGTTTTCCTCACAGTTAATTAATTACGAATTACTAATTATTAATTACGAATGAGAGGTTACATGAATGCGGTGGTTAATAAAACGCTTACAAAAAGTGGTTAGCTTAGCTAAAAACCACCAGCAATCCCAAAACCACCAAATTCCATCCTTTGGTTCATGAACGGCACATCCATGTTCCTCTACTCGAAATTACTAATTCGTAATTAGTAATTAGTAATTAGTAATTAGTAATTATTTGTATGTTATACCCAGAGAATTTACGGATATTCAATACACCACTATCAAGAATCAAATACTGGCCTTTAATACCTTTTAGCACACCCTTAATTTCCGGCTGTTTATCAAAGTTAAGCGATTTTATCTTTTCAGGATATGCTGACACCGGGTAGTTAATTTCAACAATATCATCATCCAGTACCTGTATCGCCGTATCACCTTGCTCGTTTTTTACTTGAGTTTGCATAATTCGTGCTATTTCATTTGAACATTTATCCAGTAACTCATCACGTGATGCTTTTAAATCCAGCGGCTCGGCATCTGCTTTCAGCATCTTTCGCCAGTCAGTGCGGTCGGATACGTGCTGCTTTAAAGCAACTTCTAACAAACCCGACTGTAAACGCGTGGCTACCTGGAAAATGGGTAAGGCCTGAGCGGCGCCCTGATCCATCCAGCGTGTGGGAATTTGTGTGCCTCGGGTAATGCCCACCTTGATACCGGATGAATTTGCCAGATACACATAATGTGGAATAAAACAGTTGGCTTCACCCCACTCCGGCTGACGACAGGTACCTGCTGCGTAATGACAGGTTTCGGGTTTCATGATACACATATCACAGGAAGCCAAACGTCGAAAACAGGGATAACAATGCCCCTGTGCAAAACTTTTTTTGGTTTTGCGTCCGCAGGCGATACAGTTAATTTCACCCTGCCAGGTTAATTTTATTGTTTCACCGATGTGCTGGTTCATGGCTAACAGTTCATCACCCAACTCATTAACAATCGGAAGCTGATACTGAACGGGCTGTCTCTTTAACGAATCACCCAGCGTGGTTTGCATTTTTAATATGTTTCCAATCATTTCTTTTTTTTACGCTCCAGGGTATCTCTAATAACCTTGGGTAAGATAGATTGAGATTCAGAATTTTCAAGAGCAAGACGGTAAGCACTTGTAATAGTTATTCTATTACAAGTGCTTACCAACGCAGCTATTGGAAGTTCTGGACTCAAGCTACTTATCCACAGGTTTTTAGAGGTGCCCTCCAATAAATGCTTCAATTTTATCAACAGCCTGTTCAAGGAATTCAACCGGTTGCGTGTAAGCAAAACGACAATGTTTATTTGCCTGATAATCGCCAAAATCCAGCCCCGGTGTTAAGGCAACACCCTGCTCCTTTAATAAGTGTTTCACCCAGTTAAAACTATCATTGGTGAATTTTTCACAATTGGCGTATATATAAAAAGCACCCTGAGGTTTCACTGCAATGTCAAAACCCAGTTGCTCTAAAGCAGGCAATAAAAAATCTCGCCGCAGTTTAAATTCATCTCTTCGCGCATCCAGTTCAATTAGTGTTTCTTCTTTTAGCGCAGTGAGTGCAGCATATTGCGACATAGTTGCGGGCGCTAAAAAAATATTCTGTGCAATGCGATCGATGGCATCAATATAAAATTCCGGCACCACCATCCAGCCCACTCGCCAGCCTGTCATGCCAAAATATTTTGAAAAACTATTAATCACAAAACAGTCATTTGAAATAGACAGCGCTGTCATGTCGTCAACATCATAAACCAGTCCCTGATAGATTTCATCGACGATTAGATGACCTTTTTTCTGTTTTACAATCTGGCAAATTCCCTTTAACTGACTTTTAGCTAATAATGTACCGGTCGGATTAGATGGTGTCGCGACCATAGCCGCTTTTGTTTTATCATTCCAGTGTTTTTTAATATCTGCTGCATCCAGCTGATAAGCATTTTTTGCACTAACAGGGATAGCAGTGGTCTCTACCGCAAGCACCTGTGCAATGTTTCTGTTACAGGGATAACCCGGGTCTGCCAGTAATACATTCTCACCTGCATCCAGCAAACATGATATCGCTAGCTGCAATGCACCAGAAGCACCCGGTGTAACAATAATGCGTTCGGGGTTAATATTTAGAGAGAATTTTCTGTCATAATACTCAGCGATAGCAAAACGTAATTCGGGTAAACCTGTTGCCGGTGTATAATGTGTTTTAAACTGCCTTAACGCAGTGATACCGGCCTTAATAATACACTCTGCAGTAGCAAAATCTGGCTCACCGACTTCCATGTGATAGATTGTTTTGCCCTGTCGGGCTAAAGCTTTTGCCTGCGCAAGTATATCCATCACATGAAATGGACTAAGATTTTTTGCCCGGTTTGATAATGTCATTTTGCCAAAAAAACCATTTTTTCTATGAAATCAGAACGTCTTAAAATAAAACACCAAAAGTTTCTGTAACCTGTATTTTACACTGAGTCCCTATGCTTAATCTTAATATAAAACACCTCTGCTTATTTGCTTTCCTTTTTTTTAGCACTCATGTCACCCATGCCTTACCACAACAGGCACTGGTGCCAGGCGGCATTGCATTACTGCAACTGCCAAACCACAAACAGACAAGCAAAGTTTATTTTAACAACCAACGAATTGCTGTCTTCCCCTATAAAGATTCCTGGGTTGCAATGGCAGGTATTGGTCTATCAAGCAAACCCGGTAATTACGAATTTTCAATTAAACACACAGACGGGCTCAGCGTGAACACCAAAGTCACGGTTAAATATAAAAAATATGATGAACAACACATCACGATTAAAAATAAACGTAAGGTCAACCCAAATAAAGAAGACAGCAAGCGCATTGCAACTGAGAGCATCCGCAAGAAAAAAGCAAAAAAACAATTTAGCGAAAACACACCTGATGTAGCGTTTATCTGGCCGGTAAGCGGACGCATCAGCGGCATCTTCGGCCTACGTCGCTTTTTTAATGAGCAGGAACGCCGCCCTCATAGCGGTCTGGACATTGCTGCTAAAGAAGGCACACCAATACAGGCAGCCGCCAATGGCATCGTCATTGATGCTGGCGATTTCTTTTTCAGTGGCAACATGATTTATCTTGACCACGGCCAGGGTATTATCAGTTTATACGCACACATGAGTGAAATTTCAGTCAAACCTGGAGACGTTATTAAACAGGGCGACATTATTGGCAAAGTGGGACAAACCGGTCGCGCTACCGGCCCACATTTGCACTTTGCGGTTTTTGCTAATCGGACACTTATTGATCCAATTTTCATGCTACCGGTTGATGGCAATCAATATTCAGAGAAAATAGCTGAAAAAGCAGAGAAATCCACACAAAACTGACAAAATGACTTGCACTTCATGTCAAAACAACGATAATTGCGCATCCTTAAAAAAGTCAGTTTCACAGGTCGCCATATTAAGGGCATCTCTATTAATTCTGTTTGAGCAGATTTGTGCTTGAGAGATTCAAGAACAAGGCGAAGATCGCAACAAATAGTGAGCTATTTGTAAGATTTTTAACGAAGTTATTGGATTTCTCAAGTACGAAGATGCCAATCATGAATTAATAGAGATGCCCTTAACAGAACTGGCGATAGCGTAATCCGACAAAACGACTAAAACATAGACCCAACAAAAGATTATTAAAATATGGCTAAAGAAGAAGCAATTCAGATGGAAGGCAAGGTAACAGAAACACTGCCTAATACCATGTTCCGTGTAGAACTGGAAAATGGTCACACTGTCATCGCACACATTTCCGGAAAAATGCGTAAGCATTACATTCGCATTATGACGGGTGATGCGGTTACGGTTGAACTTACCCCTTACGACCTGGAAAAAGGTCGCATTATCTACCGCGCTAAATAATTACTAATTATATGGACTCATGCCTTAGCCGTTTCTGAGGTAGTGTCTGAAGCCACCTCAATTGCAATCTCATTATCTTTGGTGACCGTTACATTGACGTGACCACCGCGGGTTAAATCACCAAACAGCAGTTCATTCGCCAGAGGTTTTTTCAGGTGCTGCTGAATAACCCGTGCCATTGGTCGTGCTCCCATTTTTGGATCGTAACCTTTTTCAGCCAGCCAGAGTCGTGCGTCTTTATCGACTGCTAATGTTACTTTCTTCTCGTTGAGCTGTAATTCAAATGCCACCAGGAATTTATCAACCACATTTGATAGTGTATGCGCATCCAGGACACCAAAGTTAACAATCGCATCCAGCCGGTTTCTAAATTCCGGGGTAAACATTTTCTTGATTTCTTCCATGCCATCAAGTTCATTCTGTTGTTCAGTAAAGCCCATTGAACGGCGCGACATTAATTGAGCGCCAGCATTACTGGTCATAATTAAAATAACATTTCTAAAATCGGTTTTGCGTCCATTGCTATCCGTCAAGGTGCCGTGATCCATCACCTGCAGCAAAATATTAAATACTTCGGGATGGGCTTTTTCAATTTCATCAAGCAGTAATACACAATGAGGCTTTTTATTGACCGCTTCAGTAAGCAAGCCTCCCTCGTCAAAGCCGACATAACCCGGCGGTGCACCAATTAAACGTGATACGGTGTGACGCTCCATGTATTCAGACATGTCAAAACGCACCAGTTCAACGCCCATAATATTGGCCAGTTGTCTGCTGACTTCGGTTTTACCGACACCGGTCGGGCCACTAAACAGGAAAGAACCGATAGGTTTTTCGGGATCACCCAGACCTGAACGTGACATGCGTATGGCCGTCACCAGTGTGCTTATCGCGTCATCCTGACCAAACACCACCATCTTTAAATCAC
>CAZALW010000224.1:0-5831 GCA_964485705.1 uncultured Thiotrichaceae bacterium | reverse complement strand
AAGTTTTGCTAAGTAGTTAAACACACTCAAATTGAATTTCTGCATTCGACCCATGCCTATTACTGGCAGAATGGATAATGTGAGGCGGCTATCACCACACAAGCAACCTTCGAATCATTAACTGAAAAGAGAAAAACAATCCAAAACAGACTGTCAGTTTAATAGCATCAGATAACTGATTTCGCTTTATCGATAATGTTGTGAATACCAGTAGTGAAAAAACAATTCTTCGTATATTAGCGCCTATTCATAGAGTTTTATTTGGTTATAATTAACCGTATTTCCGTATTTTTTAATCACTTCGGGTCGTATCATGACTACAAAATATAATTATGACCTAATCGCAATCGGCGGTGGTAGTGGGGGTTTATCTGTCGCCGAACGCGCTGCCGTTTATGGGAAAAAATGTGCCGTTGTTGAAAGTGGAAAGATTGGTGGCACCTGTGTCAATGTTGGTTGTGTGCCAAAAAAGATTATGTGGGCTGGAGCAAATCTTGCTCATTCAATTGATGATGCACAAGACTATGGTTTTAAAATCGAAAATAAAGGTTTTGACTGGAGCCGCCTGGTTAAAAAACGTGAAGACTACATCTCAGGTATAAATAACTGGTATCACAATTATCTTAGCGATTCGGATATCGACGAGCTACAAGGCTTCGCATCGTTTATCGACAAGCACACGGTTGATATTGACGGCAAACAGATTACTGCTGAACATATTGTTATCGCGCCGGGGACAACGCCCAGTATTCCAGGTATTCCTGGCGCTGAGTACGGCATAAGTTCCGATGGTTTTTTTGCCTTAACTGAACGTCCAAAAAAAGTGGCCATTATAGGTTCGGGGTACATTGCTGTTGAATTAGCGGGTGTGCTTAATTCGTTGGGCAGTTCGGTTTGCATGTATCTTAGAAAAGAACATTTGTTGCGTTCATTCGACGCTGTTCTTCGCGAAACACTGTTAGAAGAAATGCTTAATCAAGGCGTTAATATATTACCTGGCACGCAAATTTCCGAAGTAATAAAAGAAAGTGATGGTACCTTGTCTCTGTGCGATAACAGTGGCAATAAATACACTGGTTATTCAGAATTAATTTGGGCCATTGGTCGACATCCAAACACAGAGGGAATGAAGTTGGGTACCATTGATTTGCAATTAGATAAACGTGGTTTTATCACTACCGATATTTATCAAAATACCAATATAGATAATATTTTTGCACTGGGTGATGTTACTGGTAGAGCGCCATTAACACCGGTTGCAATTGCCGCTGGACGACGTTTGGCGGATCGTTTATATAATAACCAAGCCGACAGACATCTGGATTATAAGATGATCGCCACGGTTGTGTTCACTCATCCGCCTATTGGCACGGTTGGTTTAACCGAAGGTGAAGCGCGTAAAGAGCATGGTGCATCGGTAAAAATATACCAGACACGTTTTACCAGCATGTACAACGCAATGACCCGACATGAAGTTCCAACAGTGATGAAACTGGTTTGTATCGGGGCGCAGGAAAAAGTTGTCGGTTGCCACATCATCGGCCCAGGTGCCGATGAAATGTTACAGGGTTTTGCCGTTGCTATGCGCATGGGCGCAACTAAAAAAGATTTTGATGATACGGTGGCAATACATCCGACCAGCGCAGAAGAGCTGGTTACGATGAAATAAATTCTGTAAACGAATAGCAAAAATTATAGTTTATTCAGAATGTGGTAATACCCAATCCGGCCGTGGGAAATGACAGGTGTAACCATTGGGAATGCGTTCGAGGTAATCCTGATGCTCTATCTCGGCTTGCCAAAAATCACTTGCCGGGCTGACTTTTGTTACCACAGGCCCGGGCCATAAATCAGTCGCATTAACATCTTCGATAGTTTTTATAGCAACGGCCTGTTGCTCATCCATCAGGTAATAGATTTCTGAGCGGTACGAAGAACCTCTATCGTTACCTTGTTGATCCATTGTTGAGGGGTCATGTATCTGAAAGAAATAAGCCAGTATGCCCCGATAGCTTATAACCTCGTTATCAAATTCAATCTCGATGGCTTCAGCATGGGAGCCGTGATTTCGGTAAGTAGCATTGGCCACGTCGCCACCGGTATAACCAACACGTGTTGACTGCACACCAGGTTGTTTGCGAATAAGATCCTGCATACCCCAAAAACAGCCGCCAGCTAAAATGGCACGCTCGATTGTCATTTTGATTCCTTTTGCTCAACTTGACTGATGTATTCAGCATAACCCTCTGTTTCCATTTCTTCAAGATGGATAAAACGCAGTGACGCGGAGTTAATGCAGTAGCGTAGACCACCACGATCTTGCGGGCCATCAGGAAAAACATGCCCCAGGTGACTGTCACCATGTGTGGAACGGACTTCCGTGCGAATCATGCCATGATCGGTATCTGTTAGCTCATTAATATAATCGTTATCGATGGGCTTGCTAAAACTGGGCCAGCCGCAACCTGATTCGAATTTTTCGGAGGAGGCGAACAGCGGTTCCCCAGAAACGATATCAACATAGATGCCTGGCTCGAAATTATTTACATGCTCACCACTGCCTGGCGCTTCAGTACCACTTTCCTGTGTGACATGGAATTGCTCTGGCGTAAGTGCTTCAATGGCCGTTTGATCTTTTTTATATTCAATCATAATGTTTCCTGATTAGCCATAATATTCAGCCTAACTTAAAGGCCTTGGTTCACAAAATCATTTTTATTGCTGTCATCTCGACCAGAAGGAGAGATCTTATACCACGGTGGCTCAAGATCTCTCCCTCTGGTCGAGATGACAGTAGCAAGTTAAGCTGTTGTTTTACAATGAAAATATAAATATAGCTGGTTTTCATGGCTAATCAGGTAATGTTTTATATTAGTTAAGTTCTGCTGCCAGTGCGGCAAACAAGGTTTCTACTTTTTCTAATACAGGATGGTTTTCAACCTGATAATTTTTACAATAGTCTTCGGTCGTTTGGTGAAGCAGTAACGTTTGTCCGCCTTTATCTACCACCGCCAAACGCAGCGGAAGATCAAGACTCATAGCGATATCTTTTTGCATCAGTTTAGTACCGGCTATCGGATTACCAAAAATGAGTACCCGTGATGCTGGCATTTCAAGGTCTACACTTTTTGCATTGGCCTGATGATCCACATCACAGAAAATGGTAAAACCTTTTTCCTGCAACGATTTTTTTATATGTTCGGTTGATTCAGATGCCGATAATTTTATGTTTACATGTTTCATGAAAACTTTCCTGCTCCTGTCGTTTAATACAGCAATAGTATCAACGACATTTAGACGTATAGTACAGCGCATTGAATAAACTATTCGCCTAAAGGCCAGATATTATTTATAAATTAACGTTGGATAAGCTTCCGTATAAATCCAGTCTTTGTCTTTAGCCGGAATGTGGCAGCCTAAACAATCTTTTTTGTAGTCTGCTGCAACATTCTTACTCGCCTCATCCGGCTTGAATAATGCCCAACCCCAACCATCACCCCACAAAGGGTTTTTAATAAAACGATTTTGGGTATCTTTAACCATGACAAACCATTGCTTAACGCTAGCAGTTGCATGATGAACACCAGCACCTGTCGAGTAATCACCGGACTTTGACGCTCGCAGCTCTTTTACCAGTGTTGCACCGTCAGGAAACTTTCCTGTTTTACGAAAAGTATCCACCGTCGATTTTTCTGTATAAACGTCATGAAAGCCACTTGCTGCACCTTCTGGTACAAACCATGATCCCAGATGAACCATGTTGCCACGAAAATCTTCAGGCGAACTGATATTGCCATTGCTGTCTACGTAGGGTGAAAAACGCTCATCGGCGACTGCAAAAAAAGTGCTGGCACTGCACACCAGTGCCAGCAATAAAGACTCACCAAGCCTATAACTTTTAAAGTGTTTCATTACTTCTTACCCTTAGGTTCAACATAACTGTTATTTAAATCAGTTAGATGACCACCCGTTGCATTTTTACCTGTGCCTTTGCCTGCTGATAAAACAGGATAGTATTGTGTGAACACAAAGTCATCCGCAGCCGATGCAGCATGGCAGGCATTACATGATTTTGCAGGGAATGCTTTTGCTGTTTTCGTTACAGTTTTATGGTCTTTACTTGAGAAGCTGTAATAGCCCCAGTTACCAGGATCCTTTGGGAAAAGCTTTTTACTTTTAATAGTTGCTTCAAGCCCAATAAATTCGCCCTGGAAATAGCCTGCGCCACTAACAGCGGCTTTTGATCCGACGCTGACGAGTTCTTTCATCAAAATTGTCCCGTCGCGAAACTTCCCTGTTTCTTTCCAGTGTTTCCAACTTTTAGGGTCGATATAAACATTATGGTGTTCGGGGAATGCCGCTTTGCCATCATTCATATCATTAGGTGTAACCGGCGTACCAACATAAATCCATTCACGATAACCTGTTGGTCGCTGAAGCTCGCCATCTTTAATCGTAAACGCCTCACCTGCAATTACTGTTGCTGGCAGTGTAAGCTGTAATGCCAGAATCGCAGCAGTAGCAACTGCAGTCGTGCTACAAGTTTTTATCAGATTGTTTTTCATAGTAACTTTTCCCCTTTCTTATGATAAATTAAATATCGTTTCTCTCTTGTGGACTTAAGTATAAACTCGGTCGTTGATTGACAAGGTATCTGGCATGGTCAAAAAAGTATCCAATCGTATCAATTATGATGAATCGCCTGTTGATGTGTTGGCGGATGTACTCGACACATTGCGTTTTCGCGGCAGTATTTTTTTTCGTTCCAGATTGGCTGCGCCCTGGGGCATGTCACTATCAAAACTTAAAAATCCACGGTTTCATATTGCATTGAGTGGTGACTGTTATATCGGTATCGATGCTGCTAACAGTAAGGTAATCAACTTGCAGCATATGGACATCGTTATGCTGCCACATGGTGAGATGCACTGGATTGCAGACCAGCCCGGTCGAAAATTAACACCCAGTGAACAGGCGGGCGATGCCTGTGAACTTGGCATGCCGCTTTTTCAAACTGGAGAAATCACTAACAGACTCATCTGCGGCTTGATCGATTATGAAAAAGATATGCTGCATCCGATTATTGATTCCCTACCATCGGCGTTGCATTTTTCCGGCATCAAAAAAAATGATCCAATATGGATGACAATATGTTTAATCGATGCGGAAATGGAAAAAGAACAGAACAATCAAACCTCAATCATTGATCGACTCACCGAGGTATTATTCATGCAATTACTGAATAGACACATAAGTGAACATAAGGAAATAACAGGTTTTTTTGCAGCGTTGCACGATAGACGAATTCACAAAGCGCTGGAGCTGATTCACAGAAAACCGGAATATCAATGGTCACTGGATTTACTCGCAGAGCAAGTCAACATGTCGCGCGCAACACTGATTAGGCAGTTTAGACATACCGTTGGTGTGACACCAATGACCTACCTATTGAACTGGCGTATGACAAAAGCGTACCACTTACTTAAACAATCAAGCAGTACCGTGGAGAAAATAGCAGAAGAAGTAGGGTTTTCAACTGCACGCACCTTGGCTAAAGCCTTTCTGCGTCATTACGGTATGACGCCGAGTGAGTTACGTCGAAATTAATAGTTAATTGTATTTTCACCCGTATATTAATGCTAACCAATGTCTGCGTTTGGGCAAGAATATACCTTAAACACACCCATACCGATATTATTATCTCATCCGAGCTTGTCCGAGATAACGCATTTTCACTTTTAATACTTTTATTATTTGACCCCGATTATTCTTCAGCTTTCTATCGTTACTTAAAAAGCACTTTGTAACAAATCATCTGAAATAAGCTACAT
>CAZALW010000223.1:0-5872 GCA_964485705.1 uncultured Thiotrichaceae bacterium | reverse complement strand
CAAAAATAACACATTGTGAAGAAACATACCGGGAACAATAAAACCTTATTCTGGTCTTATTTTTACACAAACTAAAGAGTTCTTTTGATGTAAGTCATTTGTTATGTGTTTACACGCCTTTATGATGAAAGAATGCCTCTAAAAAACAGGCACACAGCCAATGTGACTATGTTACCGACTAGAGAAGATTACCCAACTATAATAATTTCCGAATATAAACATAGTTGAAAATAAAAGGATAGATAACTTGAATATTAAAGAATTTATGTCGCAGGATCACAAAAACTGCGACCTGCTTTTTAGCAAAGCAGAGAATGCTGTTGCCGAAGGCGACTGGATTGCAGCCAGCCAGTCTTTTAATGCCTTTGTTGATGCCATGGAGCGTCACCTTGGTGTTGAAGAAGAAGCGCTATTTCCTGCTTTCGAAAAGGAAACCGGCATATTAACCGGGCCAACAGAAATGATGCGCATGGAACATGAACAAATGCGTACGCTTTTTGCTGAGATGCGTGAAACCCTGCAACAGCAAAATACAGATGACTACCTGGGCACGGCTGAAACCTTGTTAATAATGATGCAGCAACACAATATGAAGGAAGAGCAAATTTTATATAATATAATGAATCAGCGCCTGCCGGAGGATGCTAACCAGTGGCACGATAAATTTCTTAACTGGGATAAACGCTGATGCCCGATGAGGTTTTACTGGATGTCAGCGAGCTGGAACCACCTGACCCGCTGGTACTCACACTGGAGACCGCCGAACAACTCAAGCCCGGACAATACTTACGCATGTTGCATCGCCGGAATCCCTGTTTGCTTTATGGCAACCTCGACGATAATGCTTTCAAATATTTACAGCGTGACGGTTTAACGACTGCTGTTGAAGTATTTATCTGGCGTAAAAACGATACTGAAGCTGAAAGGGCAGTGCAACTCACTTTACGGGCAGACAGCTCGTAGGGTGGGCATAGTTTTTTCTCTCCATCCTGTAGGGATAAGGCACGCCTTGTTCCTACTGTTGCCTCGTTACCACGCACTGCGTGGTAATGCAGTTATTAACGCACCAGCGTTGCATCAATACATAAAAATAACAGACTAAGGTGGTAAGCTGTTGTAACGCTGGTGCGTTAGCTACTACGTTACCACGCAGTGCGTGGGAACGAGGTACGGTGGTTCAAGATCTCTCCCTTTGGTCGAGATAACAGTCGAGATTTCTGATGCCCACCATTCATTAACCATTAATCATTAACAACTATCCATTGACCACCAACCTTTCACTACAACAAGCCCCGCCCTTCTCCGTCCCTGCACGATTTCTCGTCAGCGCACCGCTGTTTGGTTTAATTGCAGCACTGATTTTGCTTATGCATGGACCGGACATGATCAGTCACCGCTGGACACCCGAATTACTGGCCGTCACCCATTTTCTGACCCTGGGCTTTCTCGCCATGAGCATGCTGGGTGTCATGATGCAACTTATGCCGGTACTCATGGGCATGGTTATTCCACGCCCGGTACTTTTCAGTAGTATTATTCATCTGCCTTTAGTCCTTGGCGTAATCAGTCTTGGGCTGGCCTGGTTACTACAAATCAATCAGCTATTTGTGGTTGCAATGGTGTTGCTGAGCTTTTGTTTTACTGTTTTTATCGCCATGATGGCGCAATGTTTATTCCACTCTAAAAACACACATGTAACACGCAGCATGATGCTGCTGGCACTACTGGCACTGTTTTTCACCGTCTGTCTTGGGCTATTCCTCGCCATGAATTACAGTTGGAAAATTTACCCGCTGGCACGGCTGTTGACAGACTTGCATTTAAGCTTCGGGCTATTCGGCTGGGTATTGCTACTGCTAATGTCCGTAGCCTACCAGGTGATCCCGATGTTTCAGATTACCGATGAATACCCTGCACTGCATCAACGCTGGATGGGCTGGATGGTTTTTATTTGCCTCATCGGCCTGAGTCCAGGTTATATATGGCCACAGGTTTGGCTGCTGGAAGGGTTAAAAATGTTTAGCTCTATGTTTCTTGCCGCTTGTTTACTGATTTTTTCAATCAGCACTTTACGGCTGTTGCAAAATCGACGGCGCCAGTTACCTGACGTGACCATGCGTTTCTGGCAAGTTGCCATGAGCAGCCTTATCCTGGTTAGCTTAAGCTGGGCAATACCAACTTTAATGAATTGGGATTTACCGACATTATTACTCGGCGTATTAATGATTTATGGCTTCGCCATGACTTCGATTAATGGCATGATGTATAAAATCATTCCCTTTATTATCTGGCTACATCTAAGCACGCATAATAAAAAATTGCGTGACAAAGGTGCAAGAGATGTTCAGTTAAAAGTCCCGCACATGCGTAAAATTATTTCTGAATCTGCCGGTATCTGGCAGTTTCGCTGCCATCTAATTAGCCTGATTTTACTGGTACTGGCAACAATATGGCCGTTATGGTTTTATTATCCGGCTGCACTTATGTTTGCTGTCGCACAGCTTTTTTTATTGTTTAACCTGTTGAAAGCGGTTCGCTTTTATAATATAAAAATTGCTGAATTCTCATCGATAGCTCAAGCAGCACCTTAAGGGTATCTCTAAAAATTCATGATTGGCATCTTCGTATTTGTCAGACTCAATAACTTCGTTGAAAATCTTGCAAATAGCCCACTATTTGCTACGATCTTCGCCTTGTTCTTGAGCCTGCCAAGTACAAATCTGCTCAAACAGAATTATTAGAGATGCCATTAAGCTAAATATATTGTATTAATCATTAAAATAACGAAATGAAACAAACCAACACCTCCGCACTGCTAAATGATGATAAAAAATACGTCTGGCATCCCTACAGTTCGATGCATTCAGATGTTCCCGTTTTTGCCGTGCAAGCTGCCGATGGTGTCAACCTGACGCTGGAAGATGGCCGTCAGCTTATTGATGGCATGTCATCCTGGTGGTGCGCTATTCACGGTTATAACGTGCCTGAGTTAAACCAGGCGATCAAACAACAGCTTGATACTATGGCACACGTCATGTTTGGCGGCCTCACTCACGCTCCCGCAGTCAAACTTTGTAAAAAACTGGTTGAAATAACACCCGAAAAGCTTGAAACCGTTTTTCTCTGCGATTCAGGTTCTGTTGCCGTTGAAGTGGCAATGAAAATGGCAATACAGTACTGGCAGGCCAAACAAAATACCAAACATTCTCCATCAGGCAACTCAGCCGACAATAATACAACCGCCGCTAAACAAAAATTCATCAGCTTAAGAAATGGCTATCACGGTGACACTCTGGGCGCGATGTCTGTTTGTGACCCGGTCACCGGTATGCACACTTTATTTACCGATGTTTTGGCAAATAACTTTTTTATTCCTTCTCCAACATGTCTCTTTGGTGAAACCTGCCAGGCAAAAGACATACAGCCTTTAAAAGCTATACTAGCGCAGCACCATGAATCAATCGCAGCGTTAATTCTTGAACCGGTGGTTCAAGGTGCCGGTGGGTTAAAATTTTATTCTTCTGACTTTTTAAAACAGGCTAAAACATTATGTGAAGAATACGACGTATTATTTATAGCTGATGAAATCGCCACCGGTTTTGGCCGCAGTGGAAAGTTATTTGCTTGCGAACATGCAGATATTTCACCTGACATTATGTGCCTTGGAAAATCACTCACTGGTGGCTATATGACACTGGCGGCAACACTTTGCACTAAAGAAATCAGCAATACAATCAGCAACAATCCGCCTCATGTTTTTATGCATGGCCCAACATTTATGGCTAATGCCTTAGCCTGTAGCGTTGCACTTGAAAGCATTCGTTTATTGCAAGCCTCACCCTGGCAGAAAAACATCAGAAATATTGAAAAACAATTAACCTGTGGTTTAGCACCATGCAAAAAACTTGACTCAGTTAGTGACGTTCGTGTTTTAGCAGCCATTGGTGTTGTTGAGTTAAAGCAAGCCGTTGACATGCCGACAATACAACAGGCTTTTGTTGATGCCGGTGTATGGATTCGGCCTTTTGGCAAGCTCATTTACCTTATGCCTCCCTATATTATCCAGGAGAATGAATTAAACATACTATGTAGTGCTATATTTAATGTACTTAATGATAATGATTAATGGTAGGGCTGAATCTTGTATTCGCCTAGGCGAACACAAGGTTCACCCCTACCACCAACAATTAACACACAACCATTAAACATGGATTATCACCATCAACGCTAAAAAACCACTTTGCCGCCCAGTGTTTATTATCCTCGCTATTGTGACAGTGAGCATAATTCTTATTTTTAACTACCTGCCAAAACTTAACAACCTCTCCCTGCTTGAACAAATAAAAAAAGATGGACAGCTGGTGGTTGCTACCCGCAACAGCCCAACCACCTACTATGAAGGTGTTGACGGTGCTACTGGCCTGGAATATGAACTGGCAAAAATGTTTGCTGATGAACTGGGCGTTGAACTCACTCTGATCATCCCTGATTCAATGCGTGAGTTGCTTGAAAAAATATCCAAAAATGCTATTCATATCGCCGCAGCTGGATTAACCATTACCGTCGATCGTGAAAAAAAAATTCGTTTCGCCCCTGCCTACCAGGAAATAACGGAACAGTTAATATATAACATTGCCAACAAACGCCCCTCAAACCTGTCAGGTCTTGGTGGCACACTTGAAGTAATAGCTAACTCAAGCCATGAAGAAAGATTAAAGTATTTGCAGCAGGAGATTAAAGACTTAAGCTGGAAATCAAATCATGAGCTGGAAAGTGAAGAGTTATTACAAATGGTTGCAGCCAATATTATTGAATACACCATTAGCGATTCCAATGAGCTTGCCTTAACCCAACGCTTTCTTATCAACTTGCGGGTCGCTTTTGATGTAAGCGAACCTCAGTCCCTCGCCTGGGCAATGCCAAAAACAGACGACCATAGTCTGTTTCATGAAGTTCAAAAGTTCTTTCACAAAATAAAAGAAAATGGCGAGCTAGCACGTCTGCTAGAACGTAACTATGGACATGTAGAAGATTTTGATTATGTGGATACAAAAGTTTTCATGCGACATATAGAAAATAGACTGCCTCGTTATCAAACATTTTTTGAAAAAGCCGCTGAGAAGAAAAATGTAGACTGGCGTTTAATAGCTGCCATGGGTTATCAGGAGTCGCACTGGAATCGGGATGCTGTATCACCAACCGGTGTTCGCGGCATTATGATGCTGACATTAAAAACAGCAAAAGATCTGCAAGTAAAAAACCGTATTGACCCCGAAAGCAGCATTTATGGTGGCACTAAATACTTCAAACAACTGCATCGCCGTCTCGATGAAAATATAACAGAACCTGACCGTACATGGATGGCGATGGCTGCTTACAATGTCGGACTGGGGCACTTACGAGATGCAAGAAAAATTACCCGAAAACTTGAAAAGAACCCCAACCTCTGGGTTGACGTAAAACAGGCTTTACCACTACTGGCAAAAAGTAAATGGCATAAACAAACCCATTTTGGCTATGCCCGCGGCTGGGAACCTGTGCTTTATGTGGAGAATATTCGACGTTATTACGATATTCTAAAGAGAATTGATGAAAGTAATATTGTTACTACACCCGTGCCAGAAGAGTTCCTGAAGATACCGAAGAGTTTGTAAAAAAGTTTTTCCATCCTTTGATCCGTAACCGGTGCATCCTTGTACCACTTCTCCATCCTTAGGTTCGTAAACGGCACTTCCATGTGCCACTACTCCATCCTTAGGTAGTATAAGTCTGCATTTCATATGACAGAGAATATCGATTCTGGCATGGGATGACTGATTTCGACACTTAGCAGACGTTGGAAAAGTTGAAAAACATTAGTCCGCGAAGAACG
>CAZALW010000222.1:0-5917 GCA_964485705.1 uncultured Thiotrichaceae bacterium | reverse complement strand
GAAGTAAAAGTTGGCGATCAAATTGAAGTGTTCGAGCGTGTTGAAGTTGAGCGCACTTTGTAATTACAAATTACGAATTTCATTGATGTTGGGCGTATATTGTCAATATGCTCACATACAAGCACTTAACGAAAAAAACGAGAAACAAACAAGTGAACAGTAAAAAAACAAATGCACATACAACACCAAAGAATAATTCGTAATTAGTAATTCGTAATTAGTAATTAATAAAAGATGCCTAGAGAATTTTCCCGTAGCGAGCGTATGGCGCAACAGATTCGTCGCGAACTGGCAGAAATTGTGCGTGATGAAATAAAAGATCCGCGTCTGGGTTTCTTGTCCTTTACAGAAGTACGTATGAGTCGCGATTTAAGTCATGCGGTGATTTACTGCTCTGTTTTTAATGCGCCCCAGAAAGATAAGAACGGGGAAAAAGAGTCTATCGAAGTATTAAATCGTGCAGTTGGCTTTATTCGTAAACAAATTGCGCATCGAATTCGTGCGCGTATTGTACCAACATTAAAATTTGTGCTTGATGATGGCGTAACGCGCGGTATTGCCATGGATAAGTTGATTAGCAAGGCGGTTAAGAGTGATAAAATCCAAAGTGATAACAGTAATAATGACAATAGTGAAGAAGTGAGTGATTAGCCGAGTGATGTACCATGGGTAGGCGAAAAAATAAAGGACGTAATGTCAGTGGCGTATTATTACTGGATAAACCAGTCGGCAGTAGCTCAAATCACGCTTTGCAAAAAGTAAAACGCCTTTTTGGTGCAGCTAAAGCGGGTCATACTGGTAGCCTAGATCCTTTGGCAACCGGTATGTTACCGGTGTGTTTTGGTGAGGCTACAAAAATTTCCGCGTTTTTACTGGAAGCTGATAAAACCTACCGTCTAAAGTGCCAGCTAGGTGTCGCTACCACTACCGGTGATGCAGAAGGTGAAGTGATTGATAGGCAAGATGTTTCTACTTTGACAGAAGCAGCGGTAAAATCGGTGTTGCCAGAATTTATTGGTGAAATTGAACAAATACCGCCTATGTATTCAGCCTTGAAACATAAAGGTGAGCGTTTATACAAACTGGCGCGACAAGGTATTGAAGTTGAGCGCAAAGCCAGAACAATTACTATTTACGATATTGAATTTCTGTCTTTTGATCAGAACGATCTACAGCAGGAAGACCAGCAGCGAACCATCCTGGAACTTGAAGTCAGTTGTTCAAAAGGAACCTATGTGCGTACTCTGGTCGAGGATATTGCGAAAAAGCTTAATTGTTGCGCCCATGTCACCGCATTACGTCGCTTAAGTGTCGGGCCGTATTCTGGTAAAATGTTGACGATGGAACAGTTGAGTGCATTGGCAGAGCAGGGTGAGGCAATACTTGATGAATGCCTACAACCGATAGATAGCGGTGTTGCTCACTGGCCGGATGTGCATCTGGGCTCAGATGCCGCATTCTATGTACGTCAGGGGCAGCCTGTAATGGTGCCCCATGCGCCAACATCAGGCTGGGTTCGTATCTATGACCAAAGTCAGTTTTTAGGGCTGGGTGAAATTCAGGATGATGGTTTGGTCGCGCCGCGTCGCATGATTAAACAATGTGCTTAAATAATTAGTAATTACTAATTACTAATTACTAATTAACCGGCTGGTGCGTTTATTGATTATGGCTAGAGAAACAACAGGTGAGCAGTAGCACATGGAAGTGCTGTTATGTCCATGGATGGACGGTATATAGAAAATGCAGGAGCAATTTTCTTGTAACGAACCAAAGGACAGAGTAGTGGTGCAGGGACGCACCGGTTACGGATCAAAGGATGGAAAAACAAAAAGAACAAATACAAATATAAATACAAACGCAATACCAAAGAATAATTAGTAATTCGTAATCAGTAATTCGTAATTAATCGGTATTAGTGATAAAATCGCCACCCTTTTATTATCAATCATTTATTTAGTTAAAACTTTAGTTCGGAGTATTCATGTCTTTATCGACCGCAGAAAAAGGCGAAGTTGTTTCAAAATACCAGCAAAAAGAAGGGGATACAGGTTCTCCTGAGGTTCAGGTTGCGTTATTAACAACTCGTATTGTGCAATTAACAGAGCACTTTAAAGATCACAAACACGATCATCATTCACGTCGTGGTTTATTGCGTATGGTTAACCAGCGTCGTAAATTGCTTGATTACCTTAAAGGTAAAAACGTTGAGCGTTATAAAAAGCTGATATCCAGCCTTGGCTTGCGTCGATAAAATTGCATTGATAAGCATTGACCGATCCATGGCTTGATAAACATGGGTTGATAAATAACCATGAGTCGATAACATCCGACTCGTTAATAGGTCGATAATTTTTCGTTGATAATGTTTATGCCATAAATCTAATCACTGACTATCCGATAAAATCGTGCAGGTAAACCTGTACAGGTTCCGGGTTCAGTGATTTTTTTATGCTTTTTTTCAGGGTTTGGATTCGGTTTTATATTCGATTGCAGGCCACACAACAGGAAACAATATAGTGATACCTACAGCAATTAAAAAATCATTTCAGTATGGCGATTTAACAGTAACGATGGAAACGAGTGAAATCGCTCGTCAGGCAACCGGTGCAGTAATGATTAGCATGGGCGACACTGTTGTTTTTGTTACCGCGGTATGTTCTAAAGAATCAGAAGAAGGTAGAGATTTTTTCCCGATGACGGTTAATTATCAGGAGCGTACTTATGCTGCGGGTAAAATTCCTGGCGGTTTCTTTCGTCGTGAAGGTCGCCCCAGCGAAGCTGAAATTCTGACTTGTCGTTTGATTGACCGTCCGATCCGACCTTTATTTCCCAAAGGGTTTACTAATGAATGTCAAATCGTTGCTACCGTGGTTTCTATGAGCGGTGATATCGATCCTGAAATCCCCTCAATTATTGGTGCTTCTGCGGCATTATGCATTGCGGGTGTACCCTTCGCCGGCCCTTTAGGTGCCGCGCGTATTGGTTATAAAGATGGCGAATACCTGTTAAACCCCAATAAAGAAACACTGGAAACCTCGGATCTTGATCTGGTGGTTGCCGGTACTGAAAAAGCCGTGTTAATGGTTGAATCTGAAGCTAAAGTGCTCTCTGAAGAAGTCATGCTCGGCGCTGTCATGTTCGGTCATGAACAGTTGCAGGCAGTGATTACTGCTATTAGCGAATTTGCTGCAGAAGTGGGTAATCCCAAGTGGGAATACATCGCACCGGCTACCGATGAAGCACTTACAGAAAAAGTGGCTGAAACAAGCTCAGTGGCCATTGTTGATGCTTACCAGATTGCAGAAAAAATGGCACGTCAGGATGCTGTAAAAACAGCCAGGCGAGCCGCTGTTGAAACTCTACTCACTAATGATGATGGCTGGTCTAAGGACGAAATTAAAGGCGCCTTTGGCAAGTTAGAAAAGAAACTGGTTCGCTCGCGTTATATCGCAGGTGAAAAACGCATCGACGGCCGTAGTACTTCCGATGTTCGTGCCATTACGGTACGCACTGGTGTATTACCACGCACCCACGGCTCAGCGCTATTTACCCGTGGTGAAACCCAGGCGCTAGTTGTGACCACCCTGGGTACTGCACGCGATGCACAAATTATCGATGCGCTCGATGGCTCTTACCGTGAACCGTTCATGTTGCATTACAACTTCCCTCCTTACTGTGTCGGTGAAACCGGTATGGTTGGTTCGCCAAAGCGTCGTGAGATTGGTCATGGTCGTCTGGCGAAACGTGGCGTATTAGGTGTGATGCCATCAGAAGAGGATTTCCCATACACAATTCGTGTGGTGTCTGAAATTACCGAATCCAATGGTTCCAGCTCAATGGCATCTGTTTGTGGTACCAGCCTGTCGTTGATGGATGCAGGTGTGCCGATTAAAGCACCCGTTGCCGGCATTGCCATGGGTCTGATTAAAGAAGGTGAAGATTTTGCCGTACTTTCCGATATTCTGGGCGATGAAGATCATCTTGGTGATATGGACTTTAAAGTTGCCGGTTCAGCCGAAGGTATTTGCGCCTTACAAATGGATATCAAAATAGATGGCATTACCAAAGAAATTATGCAGCAGGCATTAGAACAGGCTAAAGAAGGACGTAACTTCATCCTTGGTGAGATGAATAAAGTGATCTCTGAAACCAATACAGAAATGTCAGAGTACGCACCACGTTATCTTAATATCAAAATTCACCCCGATAAAATCCGTGATGTTATTGGCAAAGGTGGCGCCGTCATCCGTGCTTTAACTGAAGAAACCGGTGCGATGATTGATATTGATGATGATGGCAATATCAAAATTGCTTCCAGTGATCTGGCTGCTGCAGAAGAAGCTAAAAAGCGTATTGAGCAAATCACTTCAGATGCAGAAGTGGGTGTTATCTACAACGGCACGGTGAAGAAGATCATGGACTTTGGTGCTTTTGTTGAAATCTTACCGGGTAAAGATGGTCTGGTTCATATCTCGCAAATCAGTGACGAACGTGTTGAGAACGTAAGCGATAAGTTATCTGAAGGTGATGTGGTAAAAGTAAAAGTATTAGAGATCGATCGTCAGGGTCGTATCCGTTTAAGTATGAAAGAAGTGGAAGAGACTGCCGCTTAACTCTTCATGATTTCATATTACACAAAAAGGAGCTTCGGCTCCTTTTTTATTGTTTGTTTTATTGTAACTACTCAGCAAGTTTCAATTTTTTGCGGTTTATTAAAAAATGTTTTACCACGAAGGTCACGAAGACCACGAAGTTTTAAAGTATATATATTGGATATAGTACATACATATGCCATGTTTAATCGTGTTTATTATTAACCATGATTTTTCTTCGTGATCTTTGTGTGCTTCGTGGTAAATCTGTTTCTTTTTTGATGATGCTGAGTAGTTACGTATTATTTTAATTATCCGGGTTAATGCTAAAAAATAGTGTTTATGCACTACAATATCTTAAATCAATATTACGTTGGTCGTTAGGCCTTACTTAAGGGATCAAAATGGATATAACTATAAAAAAAATTTACGGCGTAGCAGTAATCAATCTAATCATTATCGGCCTTGTTGGTTGTTCCAGCACACCTGCACCCTGGGTACAGGTTGATGAGGAGAAGCACGTACCTGCCGAAGCTGCCATATCCGATACATCATTAAATGATCCTGTATTGCTAGCAGATCCTGAGCCTGAACCAGAGCCTATAATAATGGAAGCACCTGTAGCCGCGCCTGCACCAGAGGTGATTGTACCTGTAGTGCTGGAAGAAGATAAACCTGAGCAGCAAACACCTGAGCAGGAAATAATGGCATTGTCAGGATCGAGTTATGCGGTTCAGGTTTATGCGGCGAATACGGCAGAAAGTATTGAAAAATTTAAGATCAAAAAAGATTTAGCGGAATTAAAAAGCGTAAAAACAGATCGTTCAGGCTCTATTGTTTATGTTCTGGTTGATATTCATTCTGACCGACGTTCAGCCAATGCTGCCGCTGCTGATCTGGAGATAAAGGCAGGATCAAAACCATGGATTCGATCAGTTGCCGGGTTGCAGAAAATTATTGCGCAATAGAAAATAATTGTTCTGTTAAGGTGTCTCTGATAATTAATTTAAAAAAAGTCGGGTCTCCGGCTTTTTTATGTGTAAAAGAGCTTTTTGCGATAAGGTAAAAACTTAATACTACTGTCATCTCGACCAGCGGGAGAGATCTTGTACAACCGCTGTGTAAGATCTCTCCCGCTGGTCGAGATGACAATAATGGCAAAGGTGTTTGCCATCCTTTGGTTCGTAAACGCCACATCCTTGTGGCACTACTCGTGCAAAACTCTTGTATAAACAATAAAATACCAAACTGATATTTTTAATATTACGCTAATGGAGCCTTATCTAATAAGCATATTAATGAAGTTAGAATATGAAACTAAT
>CAZALW010000221.1:0-5948 GCA_964485705.1 uncultured Thiotrichaceae bacterium | reverse complement strand
TAGTTTTCTGTATTATTTATACTTTATTTCACGGTCTTTATCGTGCATATCTTTTATGAGTGTTAGATCGGTTAAGAGAAAAGAAGATGGCTAGTCGCTTTTTAAATGTGTATTGTGACTTCTATGCTCTCCCCCGCATCTAAGGTTTGTAACTGTAACGTCCCTGTGCCACTACTCGTGCAAAGGTCTCAGAATATTTCAATGCGTTTATTTATTTATCCTGGATGAAAATAGCGGATGATTTTTTATTGTAAGAATGGATTGCATGATTTTTGCTTTTTCATCTTGAGAGAAAATAGGTAGAGCAAAGAATGCTGCAATAAATGCCGAAATTAAAACCAGGCGTAGTGCTATTGACGTGATAATTTCATCTGGTATTAGTAAGGATATTAAGAAAAATGTTATAGCCAATAACACTGTAAGGTTAACTTTGAACCATGGCAATTCCATATCATAAAGTTTTTTTGCTTTTATATATGTCCAGTAGAATTTTGTTCCAAAACCGATCACTGCAGACCAGGCTGCGCCATAAAATCCATAAGCGGGTATTAGGGTAAAAAAAGCGATGCTCATAACGATTACGGCGATCAACTCTGCCTGAGCTATTTGCATGGTTTTTTTCTTTAATAGTATGCCAAGATCACAGAACTTGGTCCATGCTTGAAGTACAAATGCAAGAATAATGATGGGAACAATCTGATGTGCGTTTAAGAAAGCAGGGTCAGCCATTATTTTAATGAGGTCTTTTATAAAGAGTGATATACATAAGCCCAGAGTGATTAGGATTATGTTTACATATAGAAAATATGACTGGTAAGTGGCTTTCGCGTTTGGTCTTTTGTGTATCTCGTATTTTTCTGAGTCCCAGATTTTTTCAAATGGTACCCAGCTAAGAATCATAAATATGAAGCCAAACTTGTAACCCAAAGCATAAATTCCAACCTGTGTGAAATCAGTATATATGCTCAGGATATAACGGTCGCCAAATGTTAAATAAAATGTGCCTAAACTTGCAAGCATCAGTGGCAGACTGAAGGTGAATAATTTTCTGCATGTTGCAATAGATGCTGACATGCCGGTTTTCGATAGTGAGTATCCGGTTAATGTGGTTGCCATGACAATGCTGGTGATAGCAGCACTGTAGGCGACACCCTCTACATGCATATCCAGGTAGACAATGAAGTAGATATTAAGCCCGACCTGCAGTACAAGTTTTGCAATACTAAAGTAAAAAAATAACCATGGCTTCTGTTGTGCTCGTATGTGTACAAGAGGGACTTCTATCAGTGGCAGCAAAAGCATTGTAATTGCGAAGATAACGATATAATACTGAAAGCTGGCATCAGAAAAGATGGCTATAGCAAGCGTTTCTGAAAGAAGTAACAATATGGCAGCACCTGTTGCGTTGAAAAAGATACCAAGCATGAGCGCTGAAGATATTATATTGTTTTTTTCAGTACAGTTTGTAGCTGTGCAATAGTATCGAAACACAGATACACTAATACGTGCGCCTAATATTAAAGCAGTAAAGTCAATAAGCATTGTCAGCAGTTCAATAACACCATAGTCATCCGGCGTTAAAAAACGTGTATAGATAGGCAGCATGATCAGGCTGGTGCTGTATCTTAAGATGTCTCCAAACATGTAGATGGTTGAATGTTTTACAACTTTATTTTCGGATGTTTTCATCTATTGCTTTTTATGTTGATAATACAGAAGTGTTCTTTTGTTACAGGGTGCCGGTACTATCTTTTTAGGTTTAATGTTTGGAGGTCTTTGCACGAGTTGCACCACAAGGATGTGGCATTAACAAACCAGTGGGTGGATAGGTTAAAAGTTCACAAATTGCCATCTTGATCAGAGGGAGATGCCTTATACAGTGGTGGGTCAAGATCTCTCCCTCTGGTCGAGATGACAATAAGTCAAAATATTTTTCATGCAAAGGTCTCGTTTGAATAAAGTGTTTTTGTTAATTTTACGGTAACCGGTCATTGGTAGTTGTAAGTGTGATTGATGTTATCCGTTAAGCTGTTAATTAACAGCTTCGCAGTTCAGGCAATAAACCTGCGTAATGTTATCTTTTCCTGTGTATACAGGTGTGTGAGTTGTTTCTATATCCTCAAGCCATTGTCGCTGATCTTCTCTCAGATAAAAATCACGTTCATAATATGTTTCACCAGAAGTAATCAGCCAGATTCTGCGGCTTTTATCGCTTGTGAGGGCGTTTAATATTTCTACTGTTGCAGTGACGCTATTGGTATAGATGTCATACATCTTTTGATCCTGCTTTTTGAACATGAAACTGTTGCCAGTGTCGTCTTTATATTGCCTTAACCAATAGTCGGTGCTGCCTGCATACCATGTTTGCTGCTGGACATCTTCTGCAATCACAATATCACTGTCCTGTCTGTGTGCAGCGACGTATTCGCCGGGCGTTTTGTGGTCGGGGTAAAAGGGGAAAATAAGTGCCTGTTTATTCAGGCGGTCACCATAATCTACGGTAGCGACTTTATATGAAGATAATAAACCGTGACCGCCTAGCACGCCTGAAAAAATAATCAGGCATGCAAAGATAAAAGCGGGTTTTTCAGCGTTTGCATAACGGTTTTGGAATAACTTATGTGCTGAAGTGTAGAGAGCATAGGTGACTATAATAAGAATAAAGGGGTAGGCCTGTAGTAAGTAACGTGCTGGTGCCCATTTTACAAATATTCCTACCAGAATTAACGGGAACAGACTAAGAAGCAATAATGCTCGTATTTCTAAATTGAGACTGGTTTTTTTTATGGCGACGATGTAAACCATGGCGGCTAGAAACAATAATGTAATACCCTGGAATAATGCAAATAAAGTGAACCAGTTAGGGTATGGAAACCACAGCAGTGCCTTGATTCCGGGGATTATTCCATTCTCAGTAATGGTTATAACAGCTGTAGCGGTTGCGATAGTAGCGATAACAAGCAACGGCTTCCAGGTTGCTTTCAAATAATGGTTCAAGGGTTCTGGATAAAGCAGTAATAACAGGAGTATTGATAAAAAGGCGCCGTGAAAATGCCCGGTGGCTGCAAACCCTGCCACAAGTATCGCCAGTGAATATCTTGCGAGTAGGCGAAATTCCTTGCCATTTGCGTTATCAGTAAAAGTTGATTTTATTGCCAGCCATACCCCAAGCAGTAAACCAACTGTAGCTTGTGCAAATTGCAAACCTGTTGCAGAAAGCGGTTGTAGTAGAGATGTTCTGTCGGTTATATTGGTCGTTAATATGCCTTGTGCGGCTTGCCATTGGGTGTATGGTGGGAGAACAAACATTTCGCCATATAGATAAGTGATTGCGCCCGCAAGGATGGCAAAGGTGAACAGCTTATACTGCGGTGTTGTAGCGTAATCTTTAATGAACAAAGCGATTAATGGTATCAGTGCTAAAAACACGCCCATTTGATGAAGGCTTGCTGCAATGAAGAATAATATTATAGAAGCGAGAAGATTCCAGAGCGTGTCTTTTTTTGCCCATCGTAATATGATAAAGCTTGATGCTATATAAAAAAACAGGAATGGCGCGTACATCCTGGCCTGTCGTGAAGTGATAATATGCCACTCTGACAAGGCTAATAGCAATGCCACAAGAAAGGCAATTGAAGTCCCGGTGAACGCTCGGACAAGTAAAAAAATAAGTGGGATAGTGAGAATGCCTAGTAGAGCGCCAGGTATTCTGTATGAAATTTCATTATCTAAGCCGAAAATGTTTGCTGAAATTGAATTAAGCCAGGTATGAGGAAGTGCTCGATAATAGGGCATGCCACTGGGCATCTGAGGTGAGCCTGTTTCGACCATGGATCGTGTTGCAAAGGAAGTAATGTCTTCGTCCATGTAGAAGCCAGGATCCCCCAGGTTATACAGGCGAGGAATGGCCGCAACGATAGTCAGCAGTAAAACGATTAATGGGATTTTATAATTTTTTATAAAATTTAAAATATTATTTTGCAAGGCACTATCCATACTGACTCAGGAGGCGATTCTTTTATTTAAGCGTTCGCTGGTGATTCAGGTGAATGAATAATTTTATCTATTTTATATTCTTTTAATTTTTTAGCATGGGTGAAAATAATAATTTCGCCAATCAAACCGATAGCAATAATCTGCACGCCCAGTACAACCAAAAGTGAGCTAAGCACTAATGCCGGTCGATCAGCTAAAGCCATATCAAAAAACAGGCGCTGTGCGACTAGAAACAGTGTTATGAACAAACCGGATGCAAATAAGGTGGTGCCGACAAGACCGAAAAAGCGCAGTGGTTTTTTGGTGAATTTGACGAGAAAAAATATGGTGAGCAAATCCAGTAGTCGTCTTATGTATAGGCCGGGTGAATAGATACGGCGGTGTTTATCCTGTTTTGCCTGCGCAACATCGGTTTCGATAACACGATAGCCTTGCTGGTGGGCGATGACCGGGAAGAATCGGTGCAGGTCTCCATAAAGCTGTACATTTTCAACAATGTCTCTGCTGAACGCGCGCGCGCTGCAACCGGCATCATTGATCTGCAAATCGGTTGAAAACCGTAACAGGAAGTTGAACAGCCTGGCTTGCATGCGATTGATAATGGAGTCGCCACGTGGGCTTCTATTTGCCAGTACCATGTCGCAGTCTTCTAATGATTTGATAATGGCGGGTATTTCATCTACTTCTATCTGCTGGTAGGCGGGAAGGGTAAGAAAGGTGTCACCGGTCGCCTGGCCAAAGCCAGCATTGAGTGCGGTGGTCTCACCAAACCATTTGGCAAGTGTGATGACGGTAATACTGTCTGTTTTCTGAAGCTGCTTTAGCTCCTTAAGCACTTCAGGATACTCCCCATCTAATACATAAATGAATTCAAAAACTTTCCCGCTAGACTCAATGACACGTTTGTACTCGTGATAGAGTTCTGACACAGGATCGTAGCGTTGTTCTGTAACGGGAATAATGACAGATAATTCAATTTTTTTTGTTGTGGCGGCAGTATTCACTTGTTTTCCTCGTAACCTGTTTTGGTGCTACTTTTAATTTGTGCGAAATGTTCCAGTTTAAGATTTCCTGTTCGATAAATCAGCTCGCCCAGTGTGCCCCAAAGTAACAGGGTAATCGCTAATGAGATATAGAGAATGCCTACGCTGTAAAAAACAAGCGTTGGCGAGTTGGTGTCCAGCGACAGGGCTGCGATAAAAGCTGACATGCCAATCATTGCCGATACACCAGCAACCACTGCGAAAACCATTAATGGTTTGGAAAAGGATGACAGCAAGGTTTTGATGGTGATCAGATCAATGAACACTTTATAGATTCTGGTTAAGCCATATTTAGATTCGCCAAATGCCCGGGCGTGGTGTTTTACTTTGACTTCCGCAATTTTAGTGCCAGCGAGTGATGTCATGGCAGGGATAAATCGGTGCATTTCTGAATAAAGAGGTATCTTCTTGATAACGTTGGCTCGGTAAGCTTTTAGTGAGCAGCCATTATCTTTAATCGGTACGCCGGTGATTTTTCCGATCAGCCAATTGGCGATTTTAGAAGGGATTTTTCTGGTTATCAATTTGTCCTGTCTGTTGTGTCGCCAACCAACGACAATGTCGAAGCCCTCACCAATTTTATTAACTAGCATCGGAATATCATCAGGGTCATTTTGCAGATCGCCATCCATAGTGACCAGTATTTTTCCATAGGCGTTGTCAATTCCGGCTGCCATGGCAGGGGTCTGCCCGTAATTTCGGCGAAATTTAACAACCCGAAGTCGATGATCTTTTGCCGCCAGTTCGCTGGCTATAGGTACGGTTTTATCTTTGCTGCCGTCATCAACGAAAAGGATTTCGTAATCGAGTCCCATACGGTCGACTGATTTTACGATTGCTTCATATAGAGGGGTAACACTGTCTTCCTCGTTATAGAGAGGGACAATTACAGATAAGTCCATAGCCTGA
>CAZALW010000220.1:0-5990 GCA_964485705.1 uncultured Thiotrichaceae bacterium | reverse complement strand
GGCACGTCCTTGTGCCACTGCTGCCACTACTCAGCATAAACTGATAAAGGTGTCGCGTTGAGTACCATTATTTAATAAATTTCAATACACCAGATATCATGATCATGTTCAGCTTCTTCAATTTGTAACTGGTGACCAAGAAGCTTTTCCAGGATTATATTTTTGGGTTGATTGCCACAACGTAACCAGATAACGAGTGGTGAACCATCGGTCAGCAAGCTTAATTCGTGGAAGTCGGCATCTTGCGTAACAATTGCATAATTTTCTTTTTTTGCATATTTCCATATCTCGATATCATTGGCACTATTCAATTCAAGCAGGGCAACCTGAGAACTGCCCGGATAGCTACTTTGTAATACGGGGATAATTCTTCGCGATATATTTTCATCCAGCAGTAGCTTCATGCAGCGCTAACCGTTTGCAAGTGATGTTCTCTTTCAGCAGCATAGGCAAGACAGGCTTGTATATGTTCAAGCGTTAGTTCAGGATAATCTTCAATAATTTCACTTTTATCCATACCGCTAGCTAACCATGCGAGTACATCATAAACGGTGATTCTGGTGTTTTTGATACAAGGCTTGCCATTTCTTTTGCCCGGTATGATTTCAATTACGTCCTGATAGTTCATGTTGCAACCTCACAAGCTTGATATGACAGTATGATTTAAGTTTAGCAGTTAATTTGTTTGGCTTCATGATCTGTGGTTAATATACAGATACGGGTGTTTCGTTTGATTAGCCACAGACCTTGCAGGTTAAACTCCTGCCAAAAACTGCTAAAATACACACTTTGAACTTTTTGTGAAAAACCATGCGTCCAGCCCATTTATTAACCGTTGTAGAAAAAGAATTTAATAGTACCCAATCAGGTCACCACACCCCAGTGATGTTGTGGGGCGCACCAGGTGTGGGCAAATCACAGATGGTGGCACAAGTTGCGCAAAAGCAAAAAACACCATTGATTGATATTCGCCTGTCACAAATGGAACCCAGCGATTTACGTGGCATTCCGTTTAAAGTTGGTGACACAGTGGAGTGGGCCGTGCCTGCTATGCTACCAAATGCAAAACGTCATGGCGAAAATGGTATTTTGTTTCTGGATGAAATCACCTCAGCGCCGCCCAGTGTCTCGGCGGCGGCTTATCAGTTAATTCTTGATAGAAAACTGGGTGAATATGAAGTACCAGCAGGCTGGGCTATTATTGCTGCCGGTAATAGACAGGGTGATCGAGGCGTGACCTACAGCATGCCTGCACCATTGGCGAATCGTTTTTCACATTATGAAGTCGATATCAATCTGGATGACTGGGTTGCCTGGGCATACGCTAATGGTATTGATGAACGGGTAATTGCTTTTTTGCGTTTTCGTCAGGATTTATTATTTGAATTTGATGCCTCGCAAAACCCGATAGCTTTCCCGTCACCACGTTCGTGGGAGTTTGCTCATCGTGCCTTGCATAAGTTTGAAGATCATCCGGAATTATTCTCTGGTGCATTACAGGCCTGTGTTGGTAAAGCCGCTGGTATTGAGTTAGCTGCCTTCATCGCCAGCCTTGATCAAATGCCTGATCTCGATGCCATCATAAACGGTGAAGAAGTTGACACGCCAAAAGAGATTGACCTGCAGTATGCAGTTGCCACGGCACTGGTTGGTCGTGCTATTCGTGCCAAAGACACCGATGAAGCGATGAAAGTACACGGCAACATCCTGAGTTATGCCAACCGCTTCCCACAACGCGAAATGGGTGTGATGATGGTATCGGATATGCACCGTGCCATCGGTCAGGATATTTTTACCGTGCCTGAGTTTGCCAGCTGGGCTGATAAAATTGCAGATTTGATGCTGTATTAAAAAACAGTGAATAGAGAACAGTTAATAGTGAATAGTGCACACAATCTAACGGTGTACCGTTTGTAACTGTTCACTATTAACTATTAACTATTAACTATTAACTATTAACTGCTTTTATGAATTACCCCGACATTGAACAAAAACTTGCCTCTGCCAGAACACGCCTGATTCTGGACAAGCCCTTTCTTGGTGCGTTGGTTCTGCGATTACCAATGGTTGCGGGTGACCCAAAATGGTGTGAAACCACCTTCAGTGACGGAAAAACTTTTTATTACAACAGCGATTACATCGATGCACTGGATCAGGAGCAGACCCAGTTCGCCCTTTCACACGAAGCACTGCATTGTGCACTCTCGCATTTTCATCGGCGCGGTCACCGGGTAAAACATCGCTGGGATCTTGCCTGTGATTATGCGGTCAATCCAATGCTGATCCACGATGGTTTAAAACCGCCACCTGATGTCATGCATCTTGGTGAATACGAAGGCATGACCGCTGAAGAGATTTATCCCTGCCTGGAGGATAATGATAATGACGGCGAACGTGATTTGGCCGATGATGATAAAGCGAAAAAGCAGTCCGATAACACCGATAATAAAGACCAGCAATCACGTCAGGATAACGGCAGTGGTGGCAAAGAAAATGAAAAACAACGCGATCATAAAAGCGATGAACAAAGCGAAGGTAAGGGCGAACAGGACAAAGACCAGGATGATGCCGGTCAGGGTGGATTAGCGCAACAACCGACAGCGATGTCAGCACAGCAAGAAGATGAATTAAGCCTGCAATGGGAGCAACGTCTGGCCGGAGCTGCACAACAGGCACTGCAGTCAGGCAAACTGGAAGGTGAGATGGCAAGAATGGTTGATCATCTGTTGCAACCTAAATTGCCGTGGCGCATGTTACTGGCACGATACATGTCAGCAACAGCAAGAGAAGATTACAGTTATACCCGGCCATCGTCACGCCGTGGAGACCCGGCAGTTTATCCGAGCCTGCGCAGCCATGAGACGAATATTGTGGTTGCGGTTGATACCAGTGGCTCGATAGATGAAGAGGAAATAAAAGAATTCATTTCTGAAATCGATGCCATAAAAAGTCAGGTGCGTGCCAGTGTTACTCTGCTTACTTGCGATTCAAAATTAAACTACGGCTGTCCCTGGGTATTTGAAGCATGGGATCAGTTTCAGTTTGATGTAGAGCTACGCGGTGGCGGAGGCACAAATTTCAAACCGGTTTTCGAGTGGGTGGAAGCGCAGGATAAAGCCCCGGATTTACTGGTTTATTTTACTGATGCAGAAGGCGTATTTCCAGATGTCGAACCAAACTTCCCGGTGACATGGCTGGTTAAAGGTAAAACCAAAGTACCGTTTGGCGTCAGAGTTCAGTTAAATTAAACCCTGGTTACCGCAGAGGCGCAGAGATACAGAGAAACCCTTTCGTTTCTGTTAAAAAGTACATAAAAATATTTAATGAAATTTACGGCATTTAGTCATGTTATTAAAAAACAATTTGTTTTTCTCCGCGCCTCTGCGCCTCTGCGGTAAGATATTTTAATAATGGCACTTTCAGCAGAAGATAATCTACGTTTAAACGTCCTGCTTGCACAGAAGCTGTATGCTGTGCGCATTGATGAATCAAAGATGGCGGTATTTGCACTAACCTCCAAAGGTGAAGCTAAAGTTCCGTTAAACGCCATCGGCAAAGACGAAGCCTATATTAAAGAAGTAAAAGCCTTATTCAGTACCCATGTAATGGGTTCCCCAGGTGGCTACCCAATCTACCTGAAACGCTGGACACGAATGGGACAGGCACGTGATGATACCCTGGCGCAGTTATTATTATTAGGTGAACCCGAGGCGGTAGTAGCAGCGGTGCATGCATCGGGTTTGACCGATGAATTAGCCGCGCGTGCATGGTGGGCGATGCCGACAGCAGAAAATGCGCGTAAGATGTTAGAAAAACAGGCGGTCGTTGAAGGCGAAACAGGCAAAGAGCTGGCAGCGTTTTTAATCGAATTTCTACCATTTGAAGAAGAGCAGTACAATATAATCGAATCTGTTCGACTGGTATTGCAGCCCGGGCTTATCAGCCAGCAGCAAAAACAAAAACTGTGGGCGAAGACAAAAACCAAACGCAGCTTTTATGTAGGTTTTTTACATGCGTCAGCAGATGATTTGCCTGTTGATATTGCTGCACATGTTGATTACAAAATAATTAAACAACATTTGCAGCCATTATTGCAGGATAAAAATCCTTACGCCTTAATACTGGAAAAAGTCTTAAGCGCAAAAGGTCAGGCATTTATTAATAGCGTTGAAGAGGCATTAAAAAAACCGGCAAATCAGGATGTGGTGATATCGATACTTACGGCAGTTGCAAAATATTTTGTCAGTATCATTCCTGAAAAATATACAGAAGATAATATTGAACTAATTTGTGCAGAAGCAGCGTCATTATGTTGCAGTAACCACAAAGAAATAAAAAATGTTGTTTCAGCATTAAATGATGTGACAGAAAAAACACAACAGCATCTCAGCGCGATAACGGTACTTGCCTGCCTGAGTGTGAGGCTGGTTAATCCTATATTTGCACGTTCTGACGCAATTGGTACGGTGATGCGTAAAAAAATTAAACCTGTTACTGACCCCATTTTTCAGCAGTTAAAAATATTACGCAATTAATAAGTCGATGCGTTTTGATAAAGTATTAATAACGATTGATGTGCAATTGAAAGCAGAAAGCTTGCAGCAGTATTTACCTTGTTCTGCCAGCATCATCGGTCGAACATTAGCAAAGATTGCTGATGAATACGTTAAAACAAATAAAACCGGGTATTATCCTGCAATTGAGTTTTTTAAGACGCTGGATCATGTTGATCCAGATTTAATCATATCTGCTGAACAGGTAGCATGGCTAGTTTCAAAGTTAGCGCGTGAAACCATTGAGTCAAAACTTCGCCCCATTTTTTCATCTATCAAGTTTCAATCGATACAAACATTGGCGTTCTCACTGCCAAATATTCGACCAAAGCAAAGCGATGCAATAGAACTGCTGGCGGGTCATTACACGCCAGACAAGGTAAAAATCGAACTGATTCTTACTATGATGCGACGTGATTCTGAAGTAGAGGATGACCGCGCCGAACCGTACGCCAGGAAGATGATGTTTCGCTGGTTACAGCCTGAATTTGAGAATATAGAGGTAACAAGTTCTAAAGCGTTAAACACATAACCTGTAGTTGATTAAACTTTAGCTGACAAAGCGTGTTAGATTTATTCATTGATCGAATGTCTGAAATCACCACAAAGCGGAAGTTAGCTCACTTTTTACAAACATTAGAAAACTCCACGAAGGAGACATTCAAAACTGGGTGTTTTTCGATTCCTACACAATCTATTTCTTCTTTTAGTTCACCGCGATTTCTTTACTTGTGTTTCTTTACTTGTTGACAAAATGTAAAGACACAGTTATTCTTTACAAATAACAATATAGTAAAGGAGGTTATGCCATGCCTAAAGTGAGTTCAAAAAGACAAATTACATTGCCCGTCGACCAGTGTCGTCAGGCGCATATAGAGCCGGGTGACGAATATAATAGTTATGTTGATAACAATGGTTATATCACTATTATTAAAAGCACTCCTGGTGCAGCGAAAGGTATATTAAAAGGTATTAAAACGGATAAACAGTTGAGTGATGAAACTTCACTGCAGAGTACCATTGATTCATGATTGCAGTTGATACGAATGTATTACTTCGATATTTACTTGATGATGATGCCGTGCAATCAAAAAAAGCATCATCAATAATTGCATGTAACACTAATATCTTGATTACCGATATAGTGCTAACGGAAACAATCTGGACACTTAAAGGCAGAAAATACAACCTTGATAAGGAATCTATTATAAAAGTTATTAATACTTTATTCGCAGAGCCAAATATTATATTTGAAGACGGACAAACTATTTGGCGAGCTTTGAACGACTATAAACAAGCAAAAACAATAAAGGTAGGAAATAAGCGAAAAGAAGCCGACTTCCCTGATACGCTTATCATCAATAAAGCGCTGTATATTGCTAATACATTAAATGAAACGTTAGACGGTGTGTATACATTTGATCTTGCGTTACAAAC
>CAZALW010000219.1:2153-6010 GCA_964485705.1 uncultured Thiotrichaceae bacterium | reverse complement strand
GAAAAAGAAAATAGTGAATTAAAAAATGTACTGCCAAAAGTTTTTGCTAAACCTAATCTTGATAAAACATCGTTAGGACAGCTCATTGATGTTATTTCCGATATTGAGCTTAAAGCCGAAAATGAACACACAAAAGATTTACTGGGGCGAGTGTATGAATACTTTCTGGGTGAATTTGCCAGTGCAGAGGGTAAAAAAGGCGGTCAGTTTTATACCCCAAAATCAATTGTAAAACTTATGGTCGAGATAATAGAACCCTACAAAGGCAGGATTTATGACCCTGCTTGCGGTAGTAGCGGTATGTTTGTGATGAGTGAAAAGTTTGTTGAAGAGCATCAGGGGAATATCCAGGACATAACTATTTACGGTCAAGAGTCTAACCAAACGACCTGGAAACTTTCAAAAATGAACCTTGCCATTCGCGGGATAAATTCAAAGTTTATTTCATGGAACACGGAAGGCAGTTTCCTAAAAGATGCCCACCCTGATTTAAAAGCTGATTATATACTGGCGAACCCGCCGTTTAACCAATCGGAATGGGGGCAAGATATTTTACAAGAAGATGGCAGATGGAAATATGGCGCACCCCCTGCGGGTAATGCCAATTTTGCCTGGATGCAACATATGCTTTATCACCTCGCACCACATGGCGTGATGGCAACGGTATTGGCCAATGGCAGTTTAAGTTCTAATACCTCTGGTGAGGGTGAGATTAGACAAAATATTGTTAAGGCCGATTTGGTTGATTGTATTATTGCCTTGCCTAAGCAGCTTTTTTATAACACAGGAATACCTGCCACCATTTGGATATTACGCCGAGGCAAGCAGCCAAGACAGGGTGAAATACTGTTTATTGATGCTTCAGAAATGGGCTATATGAAAGATAGAGTGCATCGTGTTTTTGCTCCTGAAGATATAAAGAAAATTGAACAGACTTATCATAATTGGCGCGATGTACAGGGAAGTCCAAGTGTCATGGAAGACGGGATGTCGGGAAAGACAAAAGATGGTGACTATGAGGATATCAAAGGTTATTGTAAATCAGCCAAACGAGAAGAAATAGAAAAACATAATTTTATATTGACTCCAGGGCGATATGTGGGCATACCCGATGAAGAAGATGATGGCATTCCATTTGCAGATAAGATGAATGATTTAACGGCTACTTTGGCTGGACAGATGCAAAAGGAGAAAGAACTTGATAAGCAGATAAAACAGCAGTTGGCAAAGATTGGATTTGAGTTATGATTAAAAAAGTACACACCATTACTGTTCTAAATGAATCTATTAGAATCGACAAACACGACTATATTTCTTTAACCGATATGCTCAAATCCAAGGATGGTCACTTCTTTATTACTGATTGGCTCAGAAATCGTAATACAGTGGAATATCTGGGTATTTGGGAGCGGGTGCATAACTCAGATTTTAATTATGGCGAATTCGCCATAATTAAAAGTCAGGCGGGTTTAAACAGTTACAAGATCAGTGTAAAAGAATGGGTAGCAAAAACTAATGCTATAGGGTTGACAGCAAAAGCAGGACGTTATGGCGGAACCTATGCACATCCAGATATTGCATTTGAATTTGGCATGTGGATCAGTGCTGAGTTTAAAATTTATCTAGTTAAAGAATTTCAGCGTCTTAAAAATGAAGAGCAAAAACAACTTGGGTGGAATGTACGTCGTGATTTAGCAAAAATTAATTACCGAATACATACAGATGCCATAAAAGAAAATTTAATACCCATTACTCTAAAAAAACAGCAAATAGCTTATATTTATGCTTTGGAAGCCGATGTGTTAAATATGGCACTGTTTGGTAAAACAGCCAAACAATGGCGACAAGCCAACCCTGATAAAGAAGGCAATATTCGTGATTATGCCAATGTTTCACAACTGGTCTGTCTGGCTAATATGGAAAACCTCAATGCGGTTTTTATTAATGAAGGTTTAGAACAGTCAGAGCGATTAGTTCGTTTGAACCAAATTGCCATTTCCCAAATGAAGATATTGCTGGATGACAGGAATATTGGGAGGATTGGGGGGTGAGTGATTTGCCTAAGGGCTGGAGCGAAGCTAATCTAGGGGAACTTGCAGTAATTAGTTCAAGTAAAAGAATATTCCATTCTGATTACGTTACATCAGGAATACCTTTCTATAGATCTAAGGAAGTCATAGAAAAACAGAAAGGGAATAACATTTCGACGGAGCTATACATTACAAAAGAAAAATATTTTGATATTAAAGATAAGTTTGGTTCTCCAGAAAAAGATGATTTATTGCTTACTTCCGTTGGAACATTAGGTGTTCCATATTTAGTAAAAGAAAATGAAGTGTTTTATTTTAAAGATGGTAATTTAACTTGGTTTAGAAAATATAAAAACTTAGAGCCTTTATTTTTATATTATTTCTTTTTATCTTCGGTAGGAAAAGAGCGACTGAATGAAATCACAATTGGTTCGACACAAAGTGCTTTAACAATTGCGGGATTAAAGACGATTCAAATTAATCTCCCACCCCTTACAGAACAAAAAACCATTGCAAAAATCCTTTCTTCTTTTGATGAAAAAATAGAATTATTACGCGAAGAAAACAAGACTTTGGAGACCATTGCACAAACTTTTTTTAAAGAATGGTTTGTAAATTTTAACTATCCAGGTGCTACAGGTGAAATGGTGGATAGTGAGCTTGGGGAGATTCCGAAAGGATGGCGATCTGGGAAATTAGTGGATGTGACAAGCATAAAAGGTGGGACTACCCCAAGTACTAAAAATAGTAATTATTGGGGGGGAGGTGTTCATTGGACTAGCCCAAAAGATTTATCAAATTCAAAATCAGTATTCCTGTTGGATACTGAGAAAAAGTTAACAGAAGAAGGCTTGAAAAAAGTTAGTTCTGGTTTGTTGCCTAAAGGCACGTTGCTTTTGTCATCTCGCGCCCCTATTGGATATTTAGCAGTTAGCAATGTTGATATATCAATTAATCAGGGTTACATAGCCTTGTTAAATGATGCGTATTTTTCAAACTATTTCATGTATATATGGTTAAAAACACATATGAAAATGGTTACTAATGCAGCTAATGGCTCTACTTTTTTAGAAATAAGTAAAACGTCTTTCAAGAGTATAGAGTGCATTATTCCAGATAAGAACACTTTGATTAAATTTGAAAATATTATAACTCCTATCTTTGATAGATTATTGTTGAACGTTAAGCAGATAAAAATTCTCTCAAATACCAGAGATACACTATTACCAAAATTAATGAGTGGTGAAGTAAGGGCAGAAGGATATGAAAAGTGAATAACCACCCAATCAATCAAACCTTAGAAAAGTCTTCCAACTTTGTTATCTTTCAAACAGCAACAGGAAAAGTCAATATAGATATTTTTTTTCAAAATGAAACACTATGGCTAACTCAAAAAAAAATAGCAGCGCTTTTTGAGAAAGATAGAACAGTTATCACAAAACATCTAAAAAAATATTTCCGGAGGAAGAATTAAGCGAAACTTCAGTATGTGCAAATTTTGCACATACTGCTAAGTGTAAAGACTTCTTACACGTTTAATTGAAAGACCAACGATGAGCTATCAACCGCCATTCACTATTTGACCTCGTTCCCACGCTCTGCGTGGGAACGCGTACCGACCAGGCAGAGATTTGACTACTTAAACGCAGGTATGCGTACCCACGCAGGAGCGTGGTACGAGGAAACATTTTTAATGAAACTGAACTTAATAATAATTTCAGTATGTAGGAATTTCCGACATACTGCTAAGTGTAAAGATTTCTTACACGTTCAATTGAAAGACCAACGATGAGCTATCAACCGCCATTCACTATTACTCCTGAAATC
>CAZALW010000219.1:0-2053 GCA_964485705.1 uncultured Thiotrichaceae bacterium | reverse complement strand
AATTGAAAGACCAACGATGAGCTATCAACCGCCATTCACTATTACTCCTGAAATCATTGATTTAATCAGTGAGATTAGTGAGCAAGTTGGCTTTGTTCAGCGTGATTTTGTGAATGCATCACCCCAACTTCGCAAGCAAAATCGAATCAAGACGATTACGGGGACATTGCAAATTGAGGGTAACACCTTGACGGAAGAGCAGGTTTCTGCGGTGTTGGCAGGGAAGCCAGTGTTAGCGACCATGAGGGAGCTGTCAGAGGTTGAAGGTGCTATTGCCGCTTATGACAAACTCGCTCAATTTAATCCTTTATCGCTTGATGATTTGCTACTGGCACATGATTTAATGATGGAAAAAGTGTTAACGAATGCGGGTCATTTTCGGGCGAAATCGGTAGGTATTTATAAAGGAAGTGAAGTGATACATGTTGCACCGCCAGCGCATCAGGTTTCAGGTTTGATGGCTGATTTATTTCAGTGGATGAAAAATTCGCAACATCATCCGTTGATTACGAGTTCTGTTTTTCATTATGAATTTGAATTTATCCATCCCTTTGTTGATGGAAACGGACGCATGGGGCGACTTTGGCAGACATTGATGCTGATCCAATGGAAACCATTATTTGAGAACCTGCCACTGGAAAGCGTTATTAAAGAGCATCAGCAAGATTATTATGATGCATTAGGTGGTTCAGATAATGAGGCAAATTCAACTGAGTTTATTGTGTTTATGCTACACGCCATTGTGCAAACGATAGAGAAAAATGCCCCTGTAAAAACCCCTGCAAACGCCCTTGTAAATATCCATGGATTGAAAACTCCCGATGCAATTATTGTTTTGATACAAAATGATTCTTCTATTACACGGCAGCAGATGGTAGAACAAATCGGCAAGAATATTCGTACTATTGGCAGAGCAATTAAGAAATTGCAAGAAGAGGGTAAATTACAGCGAGTGGGATCAGATAAGACTGGTCAATGGGAGGTGTTATGAGTCATTTAGATGAAGATGACATTGAACAAAATCTAATCAATCTGCTTATAAATCAGGGATATGATTATTTTCATGCTTCTGATCTTGAGCGTATTGCTTTTGATAGTGTGGTTTTAGAAAAACAATTTAAAGCCTCGCTTAAAAAATTAAATCCTGATTGTCCAGAATCGGCGCGTGTAGAGGCTTATCAGCATGTTCTACATCCTGGTGCTAACGACATCATGAGCAATAACGAAAAATTCCACCAGATGTTAACCGATGGGGTCACGGTGGAATATTTTAAACAGGGGCAATCTATTGGCTTACAGGTTAAGTTGGTTGATTTTGAAGCGCCTGAAAATAATGATTTTTGGGTAGTGAATCAGTTTGTTATTAAACAGAATAATCAATCTAAACGATTGGACATAGTGCTGTTTATCAATGGCTTGCCTTTGGTGGTGGTTGAGCTTAAAAGTGCCATCAGTGAAAAGGCGACATTGGAAAAAGCCTATACCCAAATTCAAAATTATAAAACGGCAATCCCCTCTATTTTTAATTATAACGCACTGTGCATTATCTCTGATGGCATTGATGCTCGGACGAGCACGGTGTCTGCTCCCTATTCACGTTTTTTGGCCTGGAAGTCACCACTGCGAGAAGACAATGGCATCTTACCTGAATTACAAATTATGGCAGATCAGATGCTTAAAAAGGACGTGCTATTAAAGCTGATCCGTTTTAATACCGTATTTGAATCTGAAGAGGTAAAAGATGAAAAAACTGGCTTGTTGTCGTTAGTTAAAATTAAAAAAATGGCAGCGTATCATCAATATTATGTTGTAGAAAAAGCTATTCGATCTACATTGAGAGCCATAAATACAGAAGGTTCCATGATAAAGACGGCAAGTGAAATAAAACAAGAGCCTGAGGCTTATGGCTTGTCATCGGTTAAAGGACAAGCTAAAGGGGATATGAAAGCAGGTGTGGTCTGGCACACTCAAGGTAGTGGTAAATCACTTTCCATGGTGTTTTATGCAGGTCAACTGGTTGTTGAACCAGCCATGAAAAATCCGACCATTGTTA